>JAQBNV010000370.1 GCA_028288395.1 Adhaeribacter sp.
CGGGTACGTAACCGAAATAATTTAACGTAATTAAAGACAAGCTTTCCTAATCAGGAATAGCCTATGCCTGGTAGAATGTGTGGAGAGTAGACGTGCTTTATGAGATAGCAAATGCACTATTGTTTATGAGAAAGAGCTGCATGTTTTAAAAAGCAACAATTGGCTGGCACTGACTGGCAATTGTTTAATGAAGGTCATTTATTGTTTTCATTTTCCCCGCCCCTCCATTAGCTGATAATAATATTCTTAAAAAGTTATAATTTAAATTAACTTAAATTTTTGTGTATGAAAAAAGATATCTACTACAAATCTACAGCGTTCGGCCCAACCCAAGGAAAAATCTTAAATAAAAATAATGGAATTATTCTCTTATTAGCAGGCATGTGCCTGTTTCAGAATACTGTTCAAGCAAAAGAACAAACGCACCGGCACATTAAAACTTATTCTGTTATGCAACTGCCTCCTGCTGCGCAGAATCTAAACCTTCCGGATAAAAATAATATATATGCGGTTGTTCCAGTATCAGGTGGTGAAACCGTGAATTCTAATAGATTTAAAAGTGCTTTAGAAGTAACAGTTAAGGGAGAAATAAGAAATGAAAACGGCGAAGGAATGCCGGGTGTTACGGTAATGTTAAAAGGCTCGCCCGGTACCGGCACCACCACGGATGCCACTGGTAATTTCGCCCTGACCTTACCTGCAGGAAATGGCACTTTGGTAGTATCTTTTATTGGTTATGAAACGCAGGAGGTGCCCATAAACAATCGTACAACCCTTAATATAGCGCTTAAACCCGATGCCAAAGCCCTGGAAGAAGTGGTAGTGGTTGGATACAGCACCCAGCGCAAAAAGGATGTAACTGGTGCTATTGCTACCGTAGATGCCGAAGAATTATTATCAGTACCGGCATCTAACGTGGGCCAGGCATTGCAAGGCCGGGCTGCCGGAGTAACGGTGGTGAACGAAGGCCGGCCGGGTGGTAACCAAACCGTCAGGATTCGGGGTTTTGGTACCATCAATAACAGCGATCCATTATATGTAATAGACGGGGTGCCAACCAAGCAAGGTCTTAATTCAATCAACCCGAATGATATTGAATCGATTCAGGTGTTGAAAGATGCTTCTTCTTCCTCTATATATGGTTCCCGGGCGAGTAATGGCGTGGTAATTATTACCACCAAAAAAGGTAAATCGGGTAAGCCTAAATTATCTTTCGATACCTATTATGGCATACAGGGAGCCGGTAAAATACCCGAAATGGTTACGCCCATGCAGGCGGCCGAAATAGAGTGGGCCTTACAGGGCAATGCCGGGCTGGTACCTGGTCATGCGCAATACGGTAAAGGCGCCAGTCCGGTATTACCCGATTATACCTGGCCCTCGGGTGCGATGGAAGGTGACCCAAGGACCAATCCTAGCCAATACCAATACAGCCCAACCGAAGTAGGCGCCACTGATAATCCGATTACCCGGGCAAATAAAGCTGGTACCGATTGGTTTCGGGAAATTTTTCAGCCGGCACCTATTCAGAATTATCAATTATCGGCTACCGGCGGCACCGACTATAGCCGGTATTTATTCTCACTAAATTATTTCGATCAGGAAGGTTTGCTTATTCATACCGGTTTTAAAAGATACAGTATCCGGGCCAATACCGAGTACGACTTTTTCAACAGCCGCTTAAAATTAGGCGAGAACCTGCAGTTTGCTTACACTCAAAACCGGGGCACAACCACTAACCAGGGACAAGTAACGCCAGTGGCCATGGCGTACCGGTTGCCTGGCATAATTCCGGTATACGATATAAACGGCAACTTTGCCGGCTCCCGGGCCTCTGGCCTTGGTAATTCCTATAACCCGATGGCCCAGCTAACCCGTGCCAAAGACGATAGAGTTATCAACAATCGCATTTTTGGTAATGCCTACGCCGAACTGAGCATCCTGGAAAACTTAACCGCTAAAACGAGTTTTGGGATTGATTACGGCTTAAACAATGGCTATAACTTTACTTTCATACAAGTAGAAGCATCAGAACCCGGTAATCAGAACGGGATGAGTGAATATGCCGAAAATCAGTTGGACTGGACCTGGTCTAATACGCTTAACTACAGCCGGGTTTTTGGGGAAAGTCACAATTTATCGGTGCTGGTGGGGTCAGAAGCTATAGATAATTCTTTTCGCACAATCAGCGGAAGCCGCCAGACCTTTTATTCGCTGGATGTAGATTATCGTTATCTGAGCGCGGGACAGGCAAATATTAACAATAGTGGCAGCGGCTCGTCGTGGGCATTATTTTCTCTTTTTGGTCGGGTAGATTATAGCTTAAAAGATAGATATCTGGCCAGCGTTACCATGCGGCGCGATGGTTCTTCCCGGTTCGGGGGCAATAACCGGTACGCTGTTTTCCCGGCCTTTAGTCTGGGCTGGACACTTTCGGAAGAGTCTTTCCTGAAAGAGGTTGCTTTTTTGAGTAACCTGAAGCTACGGGCCGGCTGGGGCCGCACCGGGAACCAGGATATCGGTAATTATGCTTCATACAGCACTTATTTAACCAGTCCGGCCAATTCATACGATGCCACCGGCAGCAATAGTAGTTTAGTGAGCGGGTTTGCCGTATCGGCATTGGGCAATCCGAACCTGAAGTGGGAATCAACTACTTCTAATAACGTGGGTTTAGATTTTGCTTTCCTCCAAAATAAAATAGATGGCTCGT
>JAQBNV010000027.1 GCA_028288395.1 Adhaeribacter sp.
GCCGGTGCTTGTTTGCACTTCTGGCGGGGTCCTTGTCCTTGTCCTTGTCCTTGTCGATATTACCCCTTGAGTGAAGTAGGGCACCGGGCCTTTTCCCTTTCGCCACTTTTCCGGGGCAATGTCACGAACATACAAACCAGTAAAATGGAGGAAACCTATTCTTACGCTTAATCACCAGAGAGATATTGTATTATCACTTTTATTTAAACTTTGGCGAAATAAAAAATTACCTTTTTACTGGACTCTTGGACCATGTTTAAGTTTTATTGTTTTTCTACCTAGCTTGGTAACTTATTTTTCTGGAGAAGATTTTATTTTTATTAATTTTGCATCATCAGGTCACGCTTTTTTTGAGCCTTCACAAAATCTTTTCTATAGACCATTGCCAAATATATTTTGGCAATTTGATTATAATGTTTGGCATCTAAATGCTAGTGGATATCATTTTACTAATATAGTTATTCATATTGTTAATACTTTCTTAATCGAACTTCTTGTACTCAGCATATCGTCTAATAAAACAATAGCAGTTTTTGCTTGCCTTCTATTTGCGATACAGCCAATTCATACTGAACCAGTGGTTTGGTTATCTGGTAGGCCAGACTTATTAGCAACACTTTTTTTTATTAGTGCCTTTTTAAGTGGTCTAAAGTTCTTTAGAACTAATAATTGGAAATATTACTTAATAAGCGTCCTTTCTTTTACTTTAAGTCTATTGTGTAAAGAATCTGGTATAGGATTTCCTATAATTTTTTTCTTAATTTTAGTAACCGGTTATAGACAACGATTTCCCCAAAAGCTAATTCCATTAGTTATAAAATTCATACCATATTTTTTAATCATTGCAATTTATATTGTTGTGAGAATAATAGTTTTAGGTGGCCTAGGTGGATATGCTCAAGAAAGTACAAGTATTTTAGGTGTAATTTGGAATTTAACTCTAGGACTATGGCTTCCGCTATTATTTCCTATTAACTTAGAAAGTGCTGGTTTAGTAATTAGTCTTGTGACTGCAGGTTTGTTCGGTATTGCTTATATTTGGGTATTTTTCCCTTTTCCCTTTAAGACAGTAAATCATACAAAACATAATATTTTGGTAGGAGTTCTTATAATGTATGGAACTATTCTACCTGCTTTGACAGTTGCACCAACTGGCAGGAATTTAGAACAATCAAGAATTCTTTATTTACCATCTGTAGGGTTCTGTATCGTTTTAGCATCACTTTTTCACCTTAATAGCAATAAAAGTAGTGATAGTATGAATTACAAAGCTAAAAAAGAGGGTAATTTTTTTGGTAAGATAAAACCCCATACGCATAGCAAAATTAAATTTGTTCTTATAATGTTAATGTATATAATCTGTTTAATTATAGCGATAATCCCCTGGATTCATGCCGGTGATACTGTGGAAGAAACATTTATTCTTCTAAAAAAAAGCGGTTTACCCATACAAAGTGGCGATACTGTATATTATCAAAGTTTACCTGATAGCTACCATGGCGCTTATGTATGGCGAAATGGTATAAACGAGGCGACAAAATTATTGATTAAACCAGGAGTAGATGGTTTTCACCGCACTGATGATTTGATCATTGATTATAAAAGAGCAGCACAAAGTAAAATTTGGTTCATTCAATATGGTTTAACACAAAAACCAATAACACTTCATCTTTCTTCTAGTTATAGTATAACTAATCCATCAATAAGCAATATAAATGATAATAATTTTGATAAAGATACTAAATGGAGTTTCGCTCAATGTGATACAGATGGATGGATTCTAGATCCAGTAGATAAAAAAATTGAGTGTCAGAAGTCATCTGGTATCTTGTTTAACGTAATGAAGGAAGAAAGTAACCTGCTAATTCGGAGTCCTATAATTAATGCTTCGGGAACTGAATTACAATTGAGTCTAGAAAGTTATGTTTATTATAATTTTCAGCAACCGCAAATAGAAGCTGAGCTAACTTTAAAAGATTCAAATGGTAATCCAAATTTTCAGCAAACCTTTCAATTAGCCGCTGATGGTAAAAATCATATATATCAATTTCAAATTAAGAATTATGATATGTCTAACAATCAAAAACAGATCTTTATCAAAATAACTAATAGCCGTAGTAATATTCTATTACAAAGCGCAAGGATACAACTTAACCAAATTGGGGTAAAATCGTAAAATATACTAATTGCACAACCCAATCTTCTGTAACAGGAAGTAAAGACCTATACAGGGTATTAATTCAATTTTTTGCACCTTTAAATGATGCGCATGCAAACGTTGCTGCTTTTGAGCAAATTGAAAAGTTTTTGCAGGACGGGGTTTTCTAAGTGGTACTTCAACTGATGCTAATTTAATAGAGACGCTTAATTATGTTTTGCCAGGTATTCCAATAAATGATCAAAAGTATGATGTGACCTTGCCCCAGTTTAGTGGAGAGTCACAAAGGTCACGAAAAGGTTAGTTTTTCAAAGATTTCTGGCTACAGTATGCAGTCACTAATGCTCAAATCTCTGGCAACCTGTGGCACGCTTTTACCACCGGTTTCTAGCAGATTGACCGCTTCCCGCTTAAAGTCTGGCGTATATTCCTGCCGGTGCTTGTTTGCACTTCTGGCGGGGTCCTTGTCCTTGTCCTTGTCCTTGTCGATATTACCCCTTGAGTGAAGTAGGGCACCGGGCCTTTTCCCTTTCGCCACTTTTCCGGGGCAATGTCACGA
>JAQBNV010000085.1 GCA_028288395.1 Adhaeribacter sp.
GCTGGCCCGCGAGCTGGAAGTAGACGATGTGTGGTTTAAAACGGCCCAGATTTACGATTATGCCCAGGGATCCCCGCTGATACCTACCATCGATTATTATTCGCGGTACCAGCACCAACCGGACGGCTCGTATGGCATAAAAAATAAAATGCTGAACCATTGCTGGAAAATGTGGCACTCCTGCGTTATTACCTGGGACGGGCTGGTAGTGCCGTGTTGTTTTGATAAAGACGCCGAGCATCGGATGGGCGATCTCAAAACGCAGCCTTTTAATCAATTATGGCGCGGAACTCCTTACCGGCAATTTCGTAAATCGCTCCTGAAGTCGCGAAGCGAAATTGAAATGTGCCGCAATTGTACGCAGGGCACTAAAGTATGGGGATAGCCCGCTACTAAAACATGGACGAAGAAGTAGATAACAATATTATACTGGTAACGGTGGCAACTTTTCCGGAAGCCATAGAAGCCCATATTTATCGCAGTCGGCTGGAAAACGAAGGTATTCCGAGCTTTATTGCCGATGAAAATGTGGTTTCTAACCAGCCCTGGCACTCCATTGCCTACGGCGGGGTGAAATTACGGGTGAGGGACCGGGACCGGGAAAAGGCATTGGCGCTGATAAACGAAATCCGGTACGGCGCTGAAACATTAACCGGGGACGCCATAGATTACCAGGCGCCGGAATGCCCGGTTTGTAACTCCTTAAATTTAAAGCAAAAACCAATATCGGGCATCTGGCCGTTAATTAAATCTATCCTATTTCTTTACCCCATGCGTACCCGCGTAAAATTAACCTGCCTCAGCTGCGGATACCGTTGGCAATTAGATAAATAAAAAATGATGATGCTGGAAATAAACAAGGCCTTTAGCCTGCTATATAAAAAACTGGAGCTATGGGCCCAGCATTTGATTTTGATGCTCCCTAACCTGGTTATAGCCCTGGTGGCGCTGATTATTACCTTTGTGATGGCCCGGGTTATTCAAAAAACAACCCAGAAAGTACTGCCCCGCTTCTCCCATAGCCTGGCGCTGAACAACCTGGTATCATCGCTAATTTATACGGTTTCGTTGCTAATCGGCTTTTTCTTTGTGCTGAGTATTTTACAGCTTGATAAAACCGTTACTTCCCTGCTGGCTGGGGTTGGTATTATTGGTTTAGCTTTAGGTTTGGCTTTCCAGGACATCGCTACCAATTTTATATCGGGGGTTATTATTGCGGTACGGAAGCCTTTTGGGGTAGGCGATGTAATAGAGTCGAACGATTATTTTGGCACCATTGAGCGGATAAACTTACGCACCATTGATATCAGGCGCGTTACCGGTGAACTAGTGAAAGTGCCAAACCGGAAAGTATTTGAAAATGTAATGGTTATTTTTACCCATTACGGTATCCGGCGGGTAGATGTAAAAGCCGCCGTTTCTTACGAGGAGGACCTGGAGCGGGTGCAACAAGTAGTTAAGGAAGCCATGACGGATATCCGGGGTATGGTAGCCCATAAAGACGTAGAAGTAGTTTACGATGCATTTGGCGAAAGCTCAGTTAGTTTCCTGGTGCGCTTCTGGATCCATTATGGCCGGCAATTCGATTACGTATCGGCCCGCAGCGAAGCCATTATAAAAATAAAGAAAGCGTTTGATGCAAATAATATTCAAATCCCGTACCCTATCCAAAACGTGAATCTTGGGATTAAGGCCGGAGAAAACTTGCGGGAGCAGATAGCCTTTCTAAAACCAGAAGTCGGAGAAGATGACCCGGTTGAACAAAATAAAAGCTGAAAGAAATTAATCTTTCAGCTTACCAATAGAAATTCTTACTCCTGGCTATTTATTACTTGTGTTTCTTGTCCAGGTTCTTGCCCAGGTCTTCTACCTGTAATAAAAATTCATCCACTTCCGTGTCGGCCAAAGGGCCGTAAGAGTTAGAGATAGTGCCCCGGGTGCCGTCGTTACACTGGATGGCGTATAAAATAGACATGTCATCGGGGTTACTTTCACCCTCAAACCGGTAAAAGTCTACAATTCTCACGTCTTCCACGCCGTAACTTTTGTCAGTGTCATCTATAGATTGGAGACGATTTTCACATACCCGGAAGTTCTTATTAAACCCATCGCGGTTTAACTTCGCCTCTACATTAATCAGTGTTCTTTCTTCTTCTTTGTCTTGCATAGCAATATTATTTAATACGTCCGAATCGAATATAGTATGGCTCCTATACGTAAAAACCGATAAGAGTTAAACAGAAAACCTAAAAATTTAAGTTGTGGGGCGGTTTGTCTGCTTCTTTAAACGAAAGTACTAAATTTTGGATGAACTGGTAAGATTAAATTAAAACAAAAAATATTACCAGCTACAAACAGTTACTAAGGCCATCTTGCCCAAAAAAACCAACGGCTGCCGGCTCTTACTTGTTGGCCGAAGCTTTAATCTGCTGGTCTATTTTGTTAAAATCGATCGTTCCGCAAGCCCCGCAACCTTTAGCGCAGCCGCTTTTATTGCTGAAGCTTTTATATATTAGCCGCACGACGTAAACCGCCGCGGCGATAAATATCAGGAAAATAATTATTTGCTGCATCATGATAGTAAGATAACTCTGCGGAAGAAATAAAAGTTTACTTCTCTTCCTCCGGCTCAACCGTATTCGCTATATAAACGCCTAATTGTTGATATATTGTAAAAAAAATATTGGCTGGCCAAACCTTATTTTAGCCAATTATAGGGGCTGGTGCCCGAGGTTGGTGGCTGGTCTGGTCCAGTATTGGCCGATTAAGCCGCAAACTTCTTCGTGGATCAGGCTATTGGTGGCCAGCGTTTCTTTGCCAAACACCGGATCGCCCTCCGTGCCGTTAAACATGCTTACGCGCCCGCCGGCTTCCGCTACCAGCAGTACGCCGGCTGCTACATCCCAGGGTTTCAGGTTGTATTCAAAAAAGCCTTCGAAACGGCCGGCCGCGACATAAGCCAGATCTGCCGCTGC
>JAQBNV010000377.1 GCA_028288395.1 Adhaeribacter sp.
GGCTAAAGCTTAATAAAATCAGCGTCCGGTTTTCTTACGGATTACTATGGCTCGCAGGTAAATAATTAATGCGAATCGCGCGGGACAGCCGAACCAGAGTTGCCGACGAGGTAGTCCATGTCTGCGCCCTGGTGGGCCTGCTGTACGTGGCGGCAGTACATGCCTACATAACCGCGGTCGGTATGGGGCATGGGTGCTACCCACAATTCGCGGCGGGCGGCTAGCTCATCTTCCGGAATATCCAGGTGCAGGCGGCGGTTGGCTACATCCACTTCTATCATATCGCCGTTTTGTACCAGGGCTAAAGTGCCGCCAATCGCCGATTCCGGCGAAACGTGCAGAAACACCGTACCGAAAGCCGTGCCGCTCATGCGGCCATCTGAAATGCGGATCATATCGGTGATGCCTTTGTTTAATATTTTCTTGGGCAGCGCCATGTTGCCTACTTCGGGCATGCCTGGATAACCCCGCGGGCCTACGCCTTTGAGTACCATAATGCAATTTTCATCAATATCCAGATCCGGATTGTCGATGCGGGCGTGGTAGTCTTCGTTGCTTTCGAATACCACGGCACGGCCCCGGTGTTGCAGGAGCGCTGGAGTAGCCGCCGATGGTTTAATTACGGCGCCGTTCGAGCATAAATTGCCTTTTACCACCGCTGTGCCGCCGTGTTCCAGGATAGGATTATCTATCGGAAAGATTACGTCACGGTTGTAGCAAACGGCATCGGCAATATTTTCGCGGTGCGTTTGGCCATTGATAGTTTTTAAATCCAGGTGCAGTCGCTCGCCTAGTTCTTTCATGACCACGGGTACCCCGCCGGCATAATAAAAATCTTCCATCAAAAATTTTCCCGAAGGCATCAAATTTACCAGGAAAGGAATGTGACTGCCAATACGGTCAAAATCATCGAGTTCCAGGGGAATGCCTACGCGGCCTGCAATGGCCAGCAGGTGAATGATAAAATTGGTAGAACCGCCTACGGCGGCATTAACCATGATGGCATTTTCGAAAGCTTCGCGGGTTAATATCTGCGATGGCTTTAAATCTTCCCGTACCATTTCTACAATGCGGCTGCCGGCCAGGTGGGCCAGTATTTTGCGGCGCGCATCTACGGCCGGAATGGCGGCGCCCCCCGGCAAGGTCATGCCCAAGGCTTCGACCATGCAGGCCATGGTAGAAGCAGTGCCCATGGTCATGCAGTGGCCGCTGCTCCGGGACATGCAGTTTTCGGCAAGCATAAAATCTTTTAAAGTAATCTTACCGGTGCGCAAATCGTCGCTGAACTTCCAGACGTCGGTGCCTGAACCAATATCCCGGCCCTGGTATTTGCCGTTCAGCATCGGTCCGCCCGAAACCACCAGCGTCGGAATATCGACACTAACGGCGCCCATCAGGGTAGAAGGAGTGGTTTTATCGCAACCCGCCAACAATACTACGCCATCCAGTGGGTTGGCCCTAAGCGATTCTTCTACGTCCATACTAGCCAGGTTGCGGTAGAGCATGGCGGTGGGGCGCATCAGGGTTTCGCCGAGCGAGGTTACCGGAAATTCCAGGGGGAACCCCCCGGCCTCGTAAACGCCGCGTTTTACCCGTTCGGCAATTTCGCGAAAATGGGAATTGCAGGGGGTAAGCTCCGACCAGGTATTACAGATGCCAATAACGGGGCGTCCGTCAAATTCGTGATCCGGCAGGCCCTGGTTTTTCATCCAGCTGCGGTAAATAAAACCCATTTTGTCGCGTTTGCCAAACCACTCGGTGCTGCGTAGTTTTTTAGAATTTTCCATCGAAAGAACTTTTTAATTGGCCGAAGCCTTTATAATAGTTGAAAAATTAAGATTTAACCGTTTGGGTTAAGGCCATTAACAGAACCATCCGGCAGATAAGTTGGTATAGGTCTGTTTAGGAGCCTTATAAATATTGCCGGGTTTACCCGGAGCGGTAATTTAGTAAAATATAGGAAAGGTTTAGCCAGATGCGCTACTATTGTTTTACGGGTGCCTGAGTTTTTACAAAACCAAGCATTTTGTTTTCGGAAACCGCTGATTTAATCTTATTTTGTAAAATTTTACGGGAGTAGCGGGGTCGGTACCGGTTGCTCTTTCACTAAAAAGAATATTAATGCACTTGTTTTTAGATTTCCGCCTTAAACTAACTAATAAATTATCTATTAAAACGAACCTGGTGCTGTTTCTTCTTTTCCTAAGTCTGGCCTTGCCTTCCCCCGGCCAGGCCCAGTATCAGAAGCAGCTCAAAGCCAAAGACGTAAAGCAAGCGGTAAACGACGTAAGCCCCACGGCCATCAAAGCCCACATGACCTTTTTATCAGATGATTTGCTGGCCGGCCGCCGGCCCGGTAAACCTGGTTTTGCTATTGCGGCCCGCTACATGGCCACCCAGTTTGCCAGCCTGGGCCTGGAACCCGGCGGCGATAACCAAACTTTTCTGCAGCAGGTGCCCTTGCGGTCGGGGGTAGTGGCCGAGGCCCTAAGCGCTTTGCGGGTGAGCCGGAACGGACAGGAGCAGCCATTAACTTACGCTACCGACTTTGTGTTGCTGCCCCATATGGGCCAGGCCCAGAGCCAGGTAACCGCGCCGGTGGTATTTGTGGGTTACGGCGTTTCGGCCCCCGAATTAAAATACGACGACTACACCAACCTGGATGTACGGGGCAAAATTGTGATGTATATCGCTGGAGCACCCACTGGTTTTCCGAACAACGAAAAAGCTTATTTTTCTTCGGCTTTAACCAAAAATACCGTGGCAGCCCGGAAAGGAGCGGTTGGCGTCATTACGGTTGTTGCTGCCGGCGAGAACAACGCTACCTGGAACGCTTATGCCAGGCGCACCCGCTCGGGTACTACCTGGTGGGCGGGCGCTAATGGCACACCAAATACCTACCTGCCGGAATTAAAAGGGCAGGCCGCCGTATCGCAGCAGATAGGCGATAGTTTTTTTGCGGGCACCGGCTCCAGTTTGTTGCAGGCCGCCGCCGCTTTAAGAGCCGGCCAGACGGCCTCGATAAACCTGCCGGTTACCGTAAGTTTAACCACCAGCACTAAATATTCGAATATTCCGAGTTACAACGTAGTAGGTATTTTGCCCGGCAGCGACCCCCAACTCAAAAACGAATACGTGGTGTACGCCGCCCACCTCGATCACCTGGGGTTATCGACACCGGTAAACGGCGATTCCATTAACAACGGGGCGCACGACAATGCCTCCGGTTCGGCATTCTTGCTCGAAACAGCCCAAGCTTTCAAGCGGTTGCCCAAGGCACCCAAACGATCGGTAATATTCCTGTCGTGTACCGGCGAGGAACTGGGCCTGCAGGGCTCCGATTATTTTGCGAACAACCCCACTGTACCAGCGGGCAGCCTGGTTGCTAATTTAGCTATCGATATGCCGTTTTTCTTTTATCCGCTCCGCGATATTATTCCGCACGGTATTCAGCACTCCAGTTTGCGCGGTCAGGTAGAAGCTACGGCGCAATATTTAAACCTAAAGATTACGCCCGACCCGGCTCCCGAGGAGGTCGTATTTACCCGCAGCGATCATTACAGCTTTATTAAAAAAGGCATACCCGCTTTGTTTATCAAAGGCGGCATTATTACCGGCGACCCGAACAAAGATGGCGCTAAAATTATCGCGGAGTGGCGCAAAACCATTTACCACAAACCGCAGGACGACATGAACCAGCCCTTTGATTTTGAGGCGGCGGCCATGCACGTAAAAACAAATTTTCTGATTGGTTATCTTACCGCCAACGATGCCAAACGCCCCACCTGGAACAAAGGTGATTTCTTCGGCGGAAAGTTCGGCGGCCAGCATACTGCAGTCCCCGATTCAGATGAAAGTGCCCGCAAGGCAGAATAGCACAAAAAAGCCGGCGCCTAAGCCGGCTTTTTTGTTTCCGAAAGGGCGACTATAATCATCCAATAAACTGGTAAGGTAAATGATATCCCCATTTCTAAGCTATATTATAAAGTTTAATGCCTACTTCTTTAGAAGGTAAATCATCCGCATAATACCTGGACAGTTAATTTAGGATGGCGGGGTTGCTTCACTACACCAGAAGTTGGCCCGCACAAGCGGGTGCGGGTTTATTGCTGCGGCAGGTTGAAGCTGGCTATAGATATGTTTTTAAGAAGTAGTAATAGTCGCTTTTAGAAACGGATATAGGTGCTTATAAAAAGATGGAAGGTGGACCCAGATCGTATCTGCCGTGAAGTGGTTAATCGACTTTAAACCAATCTGCTGCAAGCCTAAACAGCTGCCTGATGGCGCTAAAGGTGTATCTTAAATAAAAAATGTTACTTCCCCGAATATAGGCTTAGTAAAAACAACTGGTTCCTTAATTAATTTATAAAAAAACTATATATTAGCAAAAGGATGAACCGCTTAGCTGCACTTGTCGAATATCAGAAGATATACCCCGGAAAAGGGTAGTTACTACTCCGTATATAATGCTGATAACCGGAACGAACTCCGTTTATCCGCGAGTTATGGGCAATCTTAAAAAAATAGAATGCAAAACCATTACCTTGAAAATGCTTTAAACTGGTTTGGAGCAATCATAATATCAGTAGGTGGAACAAGTGTAATTGTACTTGCACTGTCTAAATGGTTTGGTGACAGACTAGCAAATATTCTTTTAGAAAAG
>JAQBNV010000176.1 GCA_028288395.1 Adhaeribacter sp.
AATCAATTACGGGTTTAATTATTCTGAATGAAACTGATAAAAATAATAGGGCTGTGCCTGGGATTATTCTGGTGCCAGTTGGCTGTGCAGGCTCAGATTCTGCACCCGGCCCGCTGGGGCTACGATGTCAGCAGCCGCGAAGTAAAGGTAGGAGAGGAAGTTGAATTAATTTTTAACGTAACCATTACGCCCGATTGGTACCTTTACTCAAGTGATTTTGATCCGGAACTGGGGCCAATGGTTACTACGTTTACGTTCCAGAAAGATGCCTCTTACGCGCTGGTTGGTAAAATAAAACCCGTTAACCCCAAAAAGAAATACGACAAAATATTCGATGGCGAATATACTTATTTTACCGGCCAGGCCCAGTTCCGGCAACGCATTAAGGTACTAAATCCCCGGTTAAATATTAAAGGTGCTTACGAGTACCAGGTTTGCTCCGATGTAGATGGCAAGTGTATACCTTTCGACGATACATTTGTTTTTAACCAGATAACCGTTAGTGGTACCGTCCAGCCGGCACCTTCGACTGGTGCAACAGCTCCCACGGAAGCGTCCGGAATTAGCCAGGCTATGCCCGTGCCCCCCGAAGAAAGTGGCGTACTGGCCGATGATCCGGAGTTTCAGAACCTGATTGCCGAAGTAGATGCTGCCCGCGCCGACTCCGCGCGTAAAGCCGCTGCTTTGGTTGCTACGTCCACCGACACCAGTGGCGAGGCACCGACAGTAGCCGAGCCGGTTATAACGGACGGAAGTGCTACGCCTTCCGGTTCGGGACTGAGCAGTTTTATGGCGCTGGCTTTTTTAACCGGGTTGCTGGCCTTGCTAACACCCTGTGTGTTCCCGATGGTACCTATGACCGTGACCTTCTTTACGGGTAATAGCAATAACCGGGGCCAGGCTATTTTTAAAGCATTAATTTACGGCTTGTCGATTGTCGTTATTTATACCCTAATCGGGACAATATTTTCGAAACTGGCGGGGCCGGAGGCGGCCAATTTTATTTCTACCCACTGGTTGCCCAATATTTTGTTCTTCCTGATTTTCCTGGTTTTTGGTATGTCGTTTCTGGGTATGTTTGAGATTACCTTACCCAGCTCGCTCGTAAACAAAGCCGATGCGCAGGCCGATAAAGGCGGTTGGTATGGCGTATTCTTTATGGCTTTTACGCTGGTGCTGGTGTCTTTTTCGTGCACGGGTCCGTTGGTGGGTAGTATTCTGGTATCGTCGGCGGGCGGTGAAACCCTGAAACCCATTGTTGGGATGCTGGCGTACTCTACCGCATTTGCCTTGCCTTTTACCTTGTTTGCGGCTTTCCCGTCGTGGCTCAAAAGCCTGCCCCGGTCGGGTGGGTGGCTCAACAGCATTAAAGTTTGTCTGGGCATTATTGAACTGGCGCTCGCACTTAAATTCCTGAGCATGGCCGATCAGGCTTACCATTGGGGCATACTGGACCGCGATATTTATATTGCCATCTGGATTGTGTTGTTTACCCTCATGGGCTTTTACCTCTTAGGCAAGCTGAAGTTTTCGCACGATTCCGATCTCAAATTTATTAGTG
Organism: Adhaeribacter sp.; assembly: GCA_028288395.1. GTDB lineage: Bacteria > Bacteroidota > Bacteroidia > Cytophagales > Hymenobacteraceae > Adhaeribacter. The sequence goes on from JAQBNV010000176.1 coordinate 1,562, forward strand.
TACCCCGCATTTTAATGGCCATTGCGGTGTTTTCGTTTGTAGTTTACTTAATACCAGGCTTATTCGGGGCGCCGCTCAAAAGCCTAGCCGGCTACCTGCCTCCCCAGTCTTCGCACGATTTTGATTTAAACCAGATTATCCGACAACAGAACCAGGGTGCTGCGGTAAGCGCACCGGTTAATGAACTTTGCGAAGAACCTAAATACGGTGATTTTCTAGAACTGCCCCACGGCCTGTCGGGTTATTTTGATCTGGCGCAGGCCAGGCGTTGTGCCATCGCGCAAAATAAACCTATTTTTATTGATTTTACGGGCCACGCCTGCGTTAACTGCCGCGAAATGGAGGCCAATGTGTGGTCGGACCCGGAGGTGCTCAAACGCCTGCAAAACGATTTTGTAATAGTAGCCTTGTACGTAGATGATAAAGCTGAACTACCGCGAAACGAGTGGTACGTATCGGCGTATGATAAAAAAGAAAAGCGTACAATTGGTAAAAAAAATGCCGACTACCAGATAACCCGCTTCCAGAATAATGCCCAGCCTTTTTATATAATAATGGATCCGAACACGGAAAAGCCCTTGGTGCAGCCCCTGGCTTATAATTTAAACGTAGCCCAATTTGCCGCTTTTTTAGATTCCGGTAAAAAACAATTCCAGCAGCAAATGGCTTTAGTAGAAAAAGCGGCGGGTCTGCAATAATAAATAGTTATGACGTACTTCAATATTTATCTTTTTGGAATTTGCTTCCTGATAAGCCTGCGGGCCGTGGCGCAACAAAAGCCGGCAACGGCCAGCCAGACAAATCAGAATAAAATAACGCTGGTAATTCACGGCGGAGCCGGTACCATCACCCGCCAGAACATGACACCCGAAAAAGAAAAAGCCTACAACGAGGCCTTGAACCAGGCCTTGCAGGCGGGTTACGCTATCTTAAAAAAAGGCGGCACCAGCCTCGATGCAGTAGTGGCAACTATCCGGGTAATGGAAGATTCGCCGCTGTTTAATGCCGGTAAAGGCGCGGTATTTACCCACGAAGGCAAGAATGAACTGGATGCCGCGATAATGGATGGCAAAACCTTGAAAGCTGGGGCAGTAGCCGGTGTAACCATCATCCGGAACCCTATTACAGCTGCCCGGGCTGTGATGGAAAAATCAGAACACGTGCTGATGATTGGCAAAGGTGCCGAGCAATTTGCCAAAGATAATAACCTGGGGATCGTATCGCCCACCTATTTTTACACCGAACCACGTTACCAGCAACTGGAGAAAATCCGCCAGAAAGAGAA
>JAQBNV010000190.1 GCA_028288395.1 Adhaeribacter sp.
GACCTTTTTTCTGGGGCAGAAAGCCTTCGAACGTAAAACGTTCGGCACTGAAACCTGATTTGAGGAGGGCCGGCACAAAAGCCGTGGGGCCCGGTAAACACTCTATCTTAATATTATTACGCAAGCATTCGCGCACGAGTAAAAAACCCGGGTCCGAAATACCGGGCGTGCCGGCATCCGATACCAGAGCCATTTTCTCGCCTTGCGCCAGCCGTTCCACCAGGTGGGCTACGGCTTTGTGCTCGTTGTGCAGGTGGTGGCTATGCATGCGCTTGTCTATGCCCAGGTGTTGGAGCAGCTTGCCGCTGGTGCGCGTATCTTCGGCCAGTACGGTATCTACTTCTTTTAATATCCGGATGGCCCGCAGGGTAATATCCTCCAGGTTGCCGATGGGTGTTGGTACTAAAAATAAACGGGTTTCCTCGTCAGCTGACATGGGCCAAAGGTAAATAATTTGGAGATGAGAAAATAATTAGCCGGCACCGGATATTTCTCTAACCAAAGCACACGGTTTTCCAGTTTCGGGTAATTGGCAGCAAAATGCCTTTATTGCTTAAATTGGGTTAAGCCAATAGGTTATAGGAAGCAGCTATTTCGTCGATGGCAGCGGCTAGTTTGTGATCCCGTATGGTTACGGTATTGCCGGCATCGTGGGTATATAATTCTATGTCTACTTTGTTATATACATTGGCCCACCACGGATGATGATCCAGTTTTTCAGCGGTTGCTGCTACCTCCGTCATAAAAGCGAAGGCCTCTTTAAAATCTTTAAAAGTAAAAGAACGCTTCAGTTTATTATTTTCTTCCTGCCACATGGTTATATTTTATTTTAAGTTTCCGGTTGGGTAAGTTATAAACGAATATTTAGTTCTACTATTAACCATGGTTTAATTATTCAGTTTTCTTTTAGAGTGGAGAATAAAAGATAGATTAAATTATGAGGTTCAGGTAGCAGAAGAGCAGTTTTAAAGTATCAAACTTTTACTTTTTATACAAAATTCCGGATTAAGTCGAACCCGCATTTTAGATGGTCGTATAGAAAACCCTTTTAACGGACATTCCTTTAGCTCATTGTGTAAAATATGGAAAATAAACCAACCTCCGCGCCCGATCAGCACCAGGCCGAGCAGCCAGGTAAAGAGCATAAAATGAACCCCGAACCCGAAATTATCCGGGATTCCTACAAAGGAAGCGACAAATTAAAAGGCAAAGTGGCGCTGATTACAGGGGGCGATAGTGGCATTGGGCGGGCCGTAGCCGTGCATTTTGCCCGCGAAGGTGCCGACGTAGCCATCGTATACCTGAACGAGGACCAGGATGCCCGCGATACCAAAGCCCTGATCGAAGCCGAAGGCCGCAAATGTTTGCTGCTGCCCGGTGACTTGCGCGACGAGCAATTCTGTAAAAAACTAGTCGAAGTAGCCGTGCAGGAACTGGGCGGGTTAAATATTCTGGTTAACAACGCCGCCGAACAACACGAAAAAGATAACCTGGAAGAAATAACCGGTGAGCAACTCGAAAAAACTTTCCGTACAAATATTTTTTCTTTCTTTTTTGTAACGCAGGCCGCTTTAAAACACCTGCAAAAAGGCGATGCTATTGTTAATTCTACTTCGGTAACCTCTTTCCGGGGCAGCAGCCACCTGATCGATTATTCAGCGACAAAAGGGGCTATTACTACTTTTACCCGCTCTTTGTCGCAGAACCTGGCCGGGAAAGGCATCCGGGTAAATGGCGTAGCGCCCGGCCCTATCTGGACACCCCTTATCCCTGCTACCCTTAGCAACGTAGAAGATTTTGGCAAGAATACCCCCCTGGGCCGTATGGGACAACCGTCTGAAGTAGCGCCGGCATATGTTTTTCTGGCTAGTGCCGATGCTTCTTATATTACCGGACAAATTATTCACGTAAACGGTGGCGAAATGGTAGCCGGCTAAAAAATATAAACCCGGAGGCAGCAAAAGGAGTACAAAACAGATACTTCTATTCCGGGATAATTAAAATTTTTTAAACACTTACATTATTAACTTACTAACTATTTAAGATATGGCATCAGTAAAAAATAACGAAAGACCTGTAAGGTTTATTGAAAGTAACACCGACTTCGAAGAAATGCAGGCCGGGCACATTATTCCGGGTGCTGACCCTCCGAAAAATGACCACGCCCGGGGTGGTTTTGGTGACCGCGACGGCCGCAATGGTTTTGGTACTGATACTGGTGATGGCGCTACTGCTATTTCTATCAACGAAGATACCGAGGACCCTAATGTGCACACTGATGGCTTGCCGATAAGCTCGCAGCTAAATAGCAAAACCACTGTAAAGAGTAAACTGGGCGGCGAAGAGGAAGATGACCTGGATGCCGATGATGACCTGGATGAGGTAGACATAGATGATATCAGCGACGACGATCTGGATGATGCTGATTTAGACGACACTGATTTTGATGACGATCTGGATGATGATTTGGATCTGGATGAAGATTTGGACGAAAATGATGATGATTTATAAGTTAATAATGGAAGGAGAAACAAGATATGCCTTATAAAAGCAATTCAACGAACAAACAATCGAAAGAGAATACCGGCGACCCATCTGGCCAGGGTCAAAGCAAAGCCGGGTTTAAACCCGTTAACCCCGATAGCGAAAGCGAGGAGTTTGAAAGATTGCGGGCCGAATATACCGATGATATAGGAGCCCACTATCGATACCAAAAGAGGCAGCCATCCTAACCGGAATACGAATAAGCCCAGTATTGATAAACCACCGTACAGCTAAAGTATAGCCTTTGTTAAAGCATAAAAAAAGCTCCTGCCCATATTGGCAGGAGCTTTTTTTATGCTTACTCCGGAAGTTTCTGATAAAAATGCTGTATAAAAATACCCTGAATTTTAAATTGATGAAAAGTAATAATTTGAAAAGTTACATTATGAAGTTTGTGGTATTTGAATTGCGTAATAGTAAAACTGTATAATATTATATATAATGCTAAGGTTAAGATCCGGGAGAATTTTTAGCTAAGTAAATTTGTTGTTTTTTTAGTATTTGGTTAATTTGATTGCATATGTCTGTTGGTGCTGGTATTTGGGTGCAATTATTGTATATTATTTATATATAAATTATACCTAAATTAATAAAATTATATTTTTTTAAATATTTTGTTATAAGTCTTATTGGTTCTTGATTAATAAAATTATATTGCGTGCATAAATCCTGTTTATATGAATAGTAATAAAATAATGTTTGGATTCAGGAAGTGTTTGAGGTAAAGAATAAAATAAAAACAAAGCAAAAAGTAAAAGCAAAGGTGTATGAAAAAAAAATTACAATTAATTAAAGGCCATACCAAAAGCCTGCTCCTGTGGGGATTGCTGGTGCTGCTAAATTTCAACCTGTCTGATGCGTTCGGGCAGGCAACGCTACCAACCGGCCACCAAGGGCAATGGGCTAACATGGCTAAAACCGGCTGGACGCAAAGTGGCTTAGGTGCGGACGCAACCTCCGAATTAGGTGGTTCTCCTACTGGAACTAATTCAACTAATTTTGATACCGGTGGCGCCAGCGGTATTGGTGGCGATAATATTATTATTAATTTTAGCGGGATGCCTGGCGCACTTACCTATTATGCGAGTATAAAAGGTACCCTGGATAAAACCTTTAACGGAACTTTTGTAGTAGAGGAGTCCGTTGATGGTATTTCTTATAGTATCTTAAGAACGATTACCACCGACTTAAATAGAGCCGGCCAACTGGGTGCTCCTACGACTGGAACCTTGTATACAGATAATCCAAATGCTACTTCCCGGTACATTCGGTTTAGATATCAGGCGAAGCCGGGCACGCATACTGTGCAATTAGATGCCATTCAGATAGCGGCCAACAATGGTCCGGAAATAAATGTAAAACAAGGAACTGTTGATTATCTTATCGGTAGCACCTATACGTTTGCCACGCAGAATGTTAAAACCACTAGTAGTCCTATAAGTTTTACTATTCAGAACACCGGTACTTTAAACTTGGATCTAAATGGTTCTCCTATAATTGCTATTTCAGGTACTAATGCAAATGAATTTTCTGTAAATCATATTACAACATCTTCATCAGTAGTAGCGGGTGGCAATACCACTTTTTCTGTTTCTTTTGCACCTACTAGCTTCGGTAATAAAACTGCAATCTTAACCATTTTAAATAATGACTCCAATGAAGGTGTGTATACTATTAATTTAGGGGGAGGGGCAAATATTTTGGCTCCCACTATCAGTGGTATTGCCCCTGCTTCGGGTCAGACAGGAAGCTCGGTTGTTATTTCCGGTTCAAATTTAATAAATACTACCAGTGTAACTTTTAACGGAACAACGGCTAGTTTTGTAATAGATAATGATGGGCAAATAACCGCTACAGTTCCATCGGGTGCTACCACCGGTTTGGTTGCAGTGGCAAATCAAACGGCTACGGCTAACGGACCAACTTATACGGTAATTTTACAACCCGTCCCTACTATTACTGGTTTTACCCCGGCCAGCGGGCCTATTGGCGAAACCGTTACCATTACGGGTACAGATTTTACAGGTGCAACCAGCGTAAGATTTAATTCAGTGGCAGCGGCTTATACTGTGAGTAATAGCGGCCAAATTATCGCTACTGTGCCAGCTAGTGCTACTACGGGTCCTATAACCATAACTACTTCGGGCGGGACGGTTAGCAGTACCACTAATTTTACTGTTTTGCTGCTTCCGGAGATTACGGGTATTTCTCCTGATTTTGGTTTGGTTGGTGAAATCATAACTATCACAGGCGTTAATTTTACGGGTGCTACTGATGTAAGCTTTAATGGGGTTAGTGCGGCTTATGTTGTAAACACGGACGGAGAAATTATTGCCGAAGTTCCGGCAGGAGCTACCACCGGTCCGATTTCCGTTACTACTTCCGGTGGTACGGCTAACAGTGCAACCTTTACCATAATAGTGTCGGCACCACATATATCGGCTATAACTCCTGTGTCCAGTCCGGTTGGTGAAATCATAACTATCACAGGCGTTAATTTTACGGGTGCTACTGATGTAAGCTTT
>JAQBNV010000191.1 GCA_028288395.1 Adhaeribacter sp.
GTTGAAAGCCCCTCCCGCCGTCGCCTCAAAGCCTGGCTGACCAGGAATTCTGGGCGTTGGGTTGGTAGGCGTAAAGGTAGGAGTTGTAGGAGTGGGCGTCGTAGGCGTAATGGTGTAAGGAGTTGTAGGGGTTATAGGGCAACACCGGGACGTAAAGGTAACTAAGTTACAAGGAGGAATATTCCTTTGCGTAATAACCGGTCTACAGGGCGTTATATTATACCGAGTAAATATATTACAGGGCGGCCGGTTATTAAACGTAATACACGGCGTCAGGATAGAAACCCGGATACAGGGAGAAGTTAAGGTTGCTGCTAAAGCATTGGCCCCGGCCGCTTGGTTAGCCATTTCGGACTCCTGGTTATAACCGTATGTAATTACGTAATTATTGTAAAAATCGCCTTCCAGAAAACTCGATTTCGTTTGCTGCTGGGCAGTCGGGGCCCCGTAGGTAAATTCTGCTTCCTTGCGTACCCACAAATAACTACCACCCAAAGGTGATTCCTCTGCTGTCAGGGGTTGGGCGTGTACAACCGCGTCCAGTCTAATTTCGAGGTAACTGTTCAGGCTGGGGTCAGAATACACCCGGATATAGTTTTCCCGGGAAGAGCCCCCCACAAAACCTTGCAGCAGGGTCATGGCCTGGTAATTTCCTGGTTCGGGAATTACCTTGGCTACAAATTCATCCATCCTGACCTTGTCAGTTGGAGTGGAGCTTTTTTGATCGTTCATGGTAAAGGGATTAAGTTTAAGTTTAAATATTACAAAAGATGATTATACCCTACCGAAGTTGTACTCGGAACAAGTTCCGTTAAAAGGGTTGGGCCTGGCAGGTAAGCCTGAATGGTTGTCCGGATATTTTACCGAAGCGGCCTGTTTTTTTTCCGGTTAAAGAAAAAATCCGGGGTGCAGCGCTTCTGCTATTGTAATTTTTATTAGCTGAATAGGATAAAAGAAACGGCCGGGTAACTGGCCGGCATTTAGAAGGAATTCAGAAAACCTACGCGTATATCTAAAATTTGATAGCCCTGTAGTAGATGCGGCGTATTGAAAACCGAGAGCATTAAATACCAACTAACCAATATTATTCCTTTCGGAAAGCTTTTGCTGGTTGGTGCATATTTTGCGGAAAAATAGTCGCTGCTGATCCGGTATTTAGTTATTCTAAAGCGATTAATTTAAAGTTTAAAATATTGGGTTCTAAAAGCAAGTACATGGTAAGGCAGGATTAAACTACCTTCTTATTTTTAATCAAATATATTCTAACCGGGAGTGGGTAGCAATACTGATTTTTGAGTATTTTTTATGGGTAAACCACCTAGCAGGGCTATTTTATAACCTTATCATTCCCCTCATTACGCGGAATAAATGTTATAAATAAAAAAGCCTCTAAACCGGGTAATTTATAAACGCGTTGCTCGAATGTTTTTTATTTTTGAATTAATGTTAGGCACCTCCCATCAGGGTTCTGGCACACCCAAAGACGGCATAATAAACTTAACGGTAAGGCCCATATCGATTCTTTTCGAAAACTGGGGTGTATCGGATATTTTATTTCCCAAATCGTTCGACTCCACAAATATCCCCCCGGCTACCTTGCCTTTCGGAAATAAATAAAAACCTACCCCAGCCCGGTATACCGGCTGGTCGTTGGCGTGCCTGAGGCGGCCGTAGAGGTGCAGGGCATAATTTATTTCGGAATCGGGGGTAAAATACCGAACACCATCCAGGCTATAAGTATTAACAATGGTCGTCTCGTAGCTACCCGAAAATGCATTTACTTCCCGTTCAAAAATGCGCGTATTTTGACCATTAGGAGCCGAGATAACCGTTTGTTGTTTAAATTTAATTGCTGTCAGGTCGTCGATGTTATTTGCCTGTGCTATATCCCAGGAAACGCCGATGGAGGTAGCGCCACTAATTAACACATTATAAGCCACCTGGGCCAGGTAGCCGCGAAACCTTTCTTTTGAAATCTGGTCGGCAAAAGGTTTGGTTTCATCATATAGGGTATAATTGGCAATCTGCCCGCCAGTCCGGAAAGTTAACCAATCTTCGATGGCTACTTGTTTTTTACCGTGCAAAACCGGTGTACCTTCTTTATCCAGGGCCGAAAAAAACAGCGAACGATGCCCCAGAAATAAACAGGCCGAAGTACCGGGCGTAAAAACGCCAGCGCTAAATAAGTTAGAAATACCGCCTGCCGCCGAGCCGGTTACATTTATGCCCCAGTAAAAACGATTTCGTTTAATTAATTGCGTTCCCAGCGGGTCAGGCCCGGCGGTTTTAGCATAAAAATATTGAAAACGAATGCTGCTGTTTTCGGTGTTTATGCCCAGGAAACCCAAGGGGGCAATTATAGAGGTTCTGCCTTTTCCGTCTTCAAAAATCGGTTTAATTGTTTGCGCCTGCCCCGGCTGCGCCAACCTGAATAATAATAAAAGACCCAACAACCGAAATAAATAAATTTTCTTTTTCATGCGCAAAAAAATTAAATTTTAAGCGAACCTCTTACGGCAGAATACCCTTTTTCAATTTCTCCTTTTACCAGGTCCGGGGTTATATCTTTCCCGTCAATCGAAATTTTTAAAGTCCAGGGCGTTTTGTTCCAGCCGGTGCAGTGCACATAATAATCCAGTTCACCTTCAATAGGGAAATCGGATATAGCTATCCGATAAACATTGTCCAGGGTGCGGGTAAGCGCAATGGCGAAGCCTTCTAAGCGGAATAACTGCAGGGTAGCTTCGGTGCTTAACTCTACCGCTACTTTGTGCGTTTTGGCCATATTTATATCGGTGTTAGATGATGATTTAACCTATTCAAATGATAAGGTAACAACGGAAACTTCTTTGCTTAATTCGCTCCTTTATACTGCCCGGAATTAACTCTTATTCCGGTTCCGGTAACCCGGCCGGCCTTTTTGCTTTTTTGGAATATATTTACCAAATACCGGTTTGAATTAAATTAACTATTTAAATCAGGTTTAAATCCATCGCAAAGCGAATGAGCTCACCGGAATTGCGGGTTTTTGTTTTTTCAATAATTTTTTGCCGGTGGGTATTTACCGTATTAAAACTGATAAACAATTTTTCAGCGATATCGCGGCTTTTATAACCGGCCGCAATCAGCTTTACAATCTGAAGTTCTCTTTTGCTTAATATGGCGGCCGGATTAGGATTTACCGGCGCTTTAAATAAAGGAAAATTTTGAATAACCGGTATTGCCTTGGCCTTGCTATTGGCCGAATTTTCCAGTTGAGAAATATCGGAACAAACGCCTATAAGGTGGGTTATATGCCCTTTGTCATCTAATTGCAACACGGTATTTTGTTCCAGCACTTTTACAATGGTACTATCGGGTTTAATAATACGGTAACTGAAATGGAGTTTGTGTTGCCGGCGTTGGTAGGGTGGCAACGCCATCAGGCACTCCCATATTTCTTTTACCAGGTGCCAGGTAGGTGAAATATCTTCCGGGTGCATAATTTGATTAAAATAACCTAGTCCTTTTTCCCGGAATTGTTGACAGTCATAGCCAAAAATTTCTTTTACATTCTGGCTCAAATAAGCGAAATGCAGGGTGCGCATATCTAAAATCCAGGTTACGCAGGGGCCGCAATTTAAAATCTGCTCCAACCCGGAATGTTCCTGAATATAGTTTTCATAACTTATTTGCACTTCGCCATAGGGTTGGCTTAGCCATAGTTGGCGGAGTTCGCCGAAATTTTTTGGCTCCGGCCTGTCAGATTGCGGGCGTAACAGTGAGCCGCTTACATTTATTCCGGGCATAAGATTTGTATTATTTAGCTAATTGATAAAATCGCAGTAGGTACAAATAGTAATATTCAGATTAATTAAGCCAAAGCAATATTGGTGGCAAACAAAATGCTTATCCCGTAGAGAAATTAAAAAGTATTATTTTAGCAAGAGTTGTTTTCGGCTATTCAGCCTTTAGGCACAATCAGTTGTATTTTTATTTTTACCTTAAAATTCAAATATTTCTTCTTCTCTTAAATATACAATTTAATATCATAAAAATTAAAATATATTTCTATTTTATTTATAAAATAATTCAATTATAAATTTATATACTTATATTATTTAATAAACATGTACAAATTCAAGCTATTTCTTTGAGGTTGCCTGGCTTGATATACGCCATTACAATTACAGATATTTTCAATACCTCAGGTTAAATTAGATACTGCTATATTATCACAACTAACCGGCTTCTCTTAAAGTGATTATTGCAGATTTTAGTCTATTAAATATATTTTTCTTACTATTAAACTTTAACTATCTCTAACCATCAAAGTATAAATTAAAACCCAACCCATGAAGAAAATTGTTTTTGTACTGGCTTTAGCTGTTCTGGGAACAGCCGCCGCCTCGGCTCATGCCTTTATCGCTCCTTTAATACAGCAGGGACCAGCTGGCACGCCACAGGAAAGAGCGGAAGCACTTACCAAAAAAATGAACGAAGTATTGACCCTCACTGCTGATCAGAGCACCAAAATCCAGGAAATAAATGTAAAAAGGTTTACGGAGCAGCAGGCCATGCGGGAAAAAATGCAGGCAGGCGGTGATCGGGAAGCCATGATGACGCAAATGCGGGCCCTTACCACGAAATACAGCGCTGACTACAAAACGATTTTAACCCCGGAGCAATACACCAAGTACGAAGCCAACCTGGATCAGTTCAGAGGTGGCCGCGGCGGTCAGGGTGGTCAGGGTGGTCAGGGTGGTGGCGGCAACCGCCCGCAAGGCCAGGGACAACGATAAGATATTTCATAACTTTTTTAAGTAAGGCAGGCTTCTATGGAGTCTGCCTTTTTTATTAACCTGGCATCTCTATTTTAAAACAGCTAATACTATTATTGTTTTAAAGGTGGGCGTTAGGTAAATAAGTTAACTATTTATCTGGCGGGAGGTGCCAGCCTCGGGT
>JAQBNV010000404.1 GCA_028288395.1 Adhaeribacter sp.
AAAGAAAAACACTATGATTTTTATTTTTTTAACCCATGGCTTCACTCAGATAGCTGCTTATTTACGATTCTAAATACTTAAAACGCTGATTTCCAGAAGGCTTAAACATTTTTCCTGGCAATCTCCGGCCGCCGGCCAGGACCTGAACAATTCCACACCTTGCCGGAGCAATAATCCACCTTGATCCCGGCGAATACCGGTACACTTATCTTCCTGCGCCATTGCTCATAAAATGAAACAGCTAGCGCTATCTAAATTTCCTTATTATTTAACCTTTAATTATTATAAACATGAAAAATGATTATTCACAATTAGGTCACACAAATGCTATTTCTTCCTATGCCAGCAGTCTTAACCGCACTCTTTGCCAGGTGACTTTTATCCTGCTACTTTGGGTTTTTAGTTCTCCCATTGTCTTGGCGCAGAAAGGTAAAATGTGGCTGTCAGGAGGTCAAAACCTTCAAAATACCCGACATGCCCAAACAGAGAAAAAGATTTCTCCAGAAACCGCCGGCAGGCTTATCCAAAAGTGGGCGTTCCCAACTGCAGGTGATATATCCGCTAATCCTGCAGTTGATGATATTTCTGTATATTTCCCCGACTGGGGCGGCTATCTTTATAGTGTAAATGTGGAAACAGGGGCTCTTTTATGGAAAAAACAAATTAAAGAGTATACCGGACAAACTGCTAACTTGGCGCGGGCAACACCAGCCATAAGTGGGAACAAACTTATTATAGGAACGCAGCTAGGTGAGCCTACCATTGGTGCCCACGTACTCGGCATAAATAAAGTAAGCGGTGCGCTTCTCTGGAAAACAAAGGTAGATAATCATCCGGCATCCGTTATCACGCAAGGAGCAGTGGTTTTTGGCAATCGGGTGTATGTAGGAGTATCATCCGTGGAAGAATTTTTTGCAAGTAATCCAACCTACCCATGCTGCAGTTTTCGGGGTAGCTTAGTTTGTCTTGACTTAAACACCGGTAAGGTTCTATGGAAAACCTATATGACGCCACAAATAGCTGCTCCATCGGGGGATAAAGGCTTTTCGGGTGTAGCTATTTGGGGAAGCACACCGGTTATCGATACCAAACGTAATTCGGTTTATGTGGCTACTGGTAATAATTACACCGTACCGAATGCGGTACTTAGTTGTGTTGCAACTGGAGGAACACCCGAGGAAGTACGTAATTGCATTATGGCCGTAAACGGTTCTGCCGAAAATTACTTAAATGCCGTGGTGTCGATAGATCTCAAGACGGGAGCCGTAAAATGGGCCAAATCCGTAGTTCCTTTTGATGCGTGGACAGTTGCCTGCTTCTTTGATGGACCCAATTGTCCGGAAAATGCCGGCCCGGATTATGACTTTGGACAGGGACCGGCTCTATTTTCCGTTGGAAGTGGTGCTAACAAGCGTGACTTGCTTGGTGCCGGCCAAAAAAGTGGCATTTACTGGGCGCTGAACCCTGACAATGGAAATGAGGTATGGCACACCCAAGTTGGGCCGGGCGGAGAACTTGGTGGATTGCAATGGGGTTCAGCTGTTGATGGTAATCGGATATATACAGCTGTGTCCAACAGCAAGTTCATTCCCCACCTTATGACCACCGGACCTGGAGCAGGCAATACGGTAAAAGGTGGTTTCTGGGCAGCGCTGAATGCTGCCACTGGTGCTAGAATCTGGGAAACAGCCGCATCCAATTCCCCAGCCACCAACCCTCAAACTGGAACGGTTGCCATTAATACCGGTATGGTAACGGTTGCTAATGGGGTCATGTTTGCCGGGGCTATGGATGCCCAGGGCACGATGTATGCTTTTAATGCTGCCACCGGCGAAAAGCTTTGGTCCTTCGAAAGTGGTGGTTCTGTCAATTCCGGCGCAGCTGTCGTAAATGGGAATGTTTATTGGGGATCGGGTTATACAAACCTTGGTCTTGGCACTCCAGGTAATAAATTATATGCCTTTAAAATAGGTACTACTCAACAAGTCGGAGTGTCTGTACCCACTGAGTACCTGCTTGGTCAGAACTATCCCAATCCTATAAATGGTACTACAGAAATTCGTTTCCATATTCCCATAGCGGGGAAAGTAATATTGGGGGTTTATGATGGAAATGGCATAGAAATACAACGTTTAGTGGATGAGGTTTTGCCAGTAGGTGAATATAAAACAACCTGGCAGGCAAACTCAAACCCTAACGGCCAATATATGTACCGAATTTCTTCTGGCCTTTTTAATCAGAGTAAGCATATGATACTCCTCCGATGAGAGGGTAACAATTGAAGCCCTGGGCTCTCAATCAGACTTTACTGAGCAACATTGTTTGGCCGTTCCCTTTAAAGATTAAGATGGGACGGCTTTTTTTCTTTCAAATTTACCTTAAACCCAGGACTAATGCAGTTTCAAAATAAATATTAGAAATAACAGAACGGGATAACAATTTCTGTTTTTAGAAAAAGGAAATCCTTATCCGATTTAGTACTAAAAATTATTTTGAAGCAATACCAGCAATAGGCTTAAACCACTTTTCTGGTGCCGTTAAGCGTAATATTTTCCTCATCGAAAGCAACCCGGATGCGATCGTGTAAATCATTTGTCACATTGCCAATATTTTCGCGAAGCGCCCAGGCGCGAGTAATTAGCGCAACGCCGGTTTCGGTATTTTCGGTAATTACCTGGGGTGCCGGTTCGGGCAAAATCCGGTCATCGGTTTTAATAATATCCTGGATTAATTTTTTAGCCAGTTGAATATCATTGCCGTTTTGCACCACCAAACGCACTTCGGCACGCCGGCTGGGCTCCACATCGTAGTTGGTGATGGTACTGTTCGCCAGCGGTCCGTTCGGGATATAAATGGTTTTGTTGTCGGCGGTGGTAATCACAGTATTTAATATATTAATAATATGCACCCGGCCTCCTACACCCTGGGCCTCGATGTAATCGCCCACCCGGAAGGGCTTAACTGCCAGAATAAGAACCCCGCCCGCAAAATTAGACAAACTGCCCTGTAATGCCAGGCCTATTGCCAAACCAGCCGAAGCCAATACTGCGAAAATAGATGTCATTTCCACACCCAATTGGCCTATTACCAAAATAATGAGCAGAATGCGCAGCGTTACACTCAGAATATTGCGCATAAAGGGCCGCAGCGTGGGGTCCACATGGTAGTTTTTCATGAGGTTGTTTACCAATGCTACCAGCCGCTTGATAATCCACAGGCCAATCAGGAAAATAATCACCGCCACCACCAACCGGGTGCCGTAGGCAATAACATAGGTCGTTACAACTTGTTCGTAGGCTTTGTAATCAAACATATTAAATATTAAATTTTACTGTTCTTAAATTTTCATTGTTATGCCGTCGAAATTTTCTTCAGCTATAAATACCGGCACTGTAAAACCAGGTTCGGGTCGGGGCAAATTCCGGCAAAAACATTCTGCTGACTTTGGGTACAAACACCCGGAAAATCACCGTGCTGGCCCAACATATTGGTAATAATCTGAAAATGCAAATGGGGCGGCCAGTCGCCATTTTCCGGGTAAGGACCCACCTGGGTAAAAGAATCGCCTTTTTCTATTGCCTGGTTAATGGTAAAATATTCGAGAGAATGGCGGGTTAAATGCCCGTACAAGGTATAAAAAGTAAAGCCGGCGAGTTCGTGTGCCAGAATTACCGTGGGGCCGTAATCACCAAAGCCGGTATTATCGCGGAAACTATGCACCCGCCCCGGCAAAGGAGCCAGGACCGGGGTTAAAGCCGGCAGCCAGATATCAACCCCCAGGTGTACGGTGCGTTTTTCAGCTGCCTGGTCAAAATGGGTACTCCGGCGGTAAATAACCCGGTTTTCCAAATAGCCGCCTACCCCAATGTGGGCCTGTTGGGCTGCTAATAACTGCTGTA
>JAQBNV010000345.1 GCA_028288395.1 Adhaeribacter sp.
TATGTGGTGGGTTTAAGCTTTATTATCGGCCTTAATTGCTGCCTTAACCGCTATTTTCGCTAAAGTTGGCATCAAAGTGGTTGATACCGATTTGGCTACGGCTATCCGGACAGCAGTCATTTTTACAATTGCCTGGAGCATAGCTTTTTTCAGGGGCGGAACAAACTCCATGGACAAGTTGAACCGGCAGAATTTATCTTTTTTGGTTCTTTCAGGCGTGGCTACTGGCTTGTCCTGGATATTTTAAGTTTCGCAAGTCGCGGCCGTTGCTAAAATTAGCGTAGCAATTGCCATTATTTTAGCGGTTACTTTTCTGGGCGAAACTTTATCCCCTAAGATGTTTATTGGTGCAACTATGATAATTATAGGCACCCTTATTTTAATATTTATATAAATCGGATTTAAAGTTCTCTGAAGAAAAATAAATTTAAAAAGTTAAGTAACAAGACAGAAGTAAATTATATCATTGTTTTTATTAATTACTGATAATCAATTTTTAATAATTTATCACCTATAACATTAAACTGTCAATTAACTTAAAGGGAAATTTCAGGCGCGCGCTGTTAATTCATTTGGCACGGATTGATTTGTTGGTACTACCGTTTTCTCTTCTGTCATTTCTTTTTCTTGGTTAAAATAAAGCAGGCGCGAAGGTATGGCCAGCCCTTTTCCGTCCGCTTCTACTGTCTCCATCATCTGTAAAATCAGATTTTCCTGTATTTCCAGAAACTCATTATAATCAATGGTATTTATATAGCCGAAAACTTCTACTATCAGCGCATCTTCCGTAATTTCAATTAAACGAACCCGGGACGATTCCAGGTCCATTTTGGGGGTCAATTCCAGGAGATTGCGCAACGCCGGCAGCAGTGTTCGGATCTGGCTTGGAGTAGTCTGATAATGTAGCCGGAGTTTCGGATTAATCAGGTAACGATCCCGGTGGGCAAAATTCTCGATCTGCAGCGATGAAAACTCTCCGTTAGGGATGGTAACAATGGTCCGCTCGTTGGTACGAAGGCGCGTGGAGCGCATGCCAATTTGTTCTACCTTACCCAGGGTTTGTCCCACTTTGCAGAAATCCCCCACCCGGATGGGCTGATCGGCAATTAAAGTTACGCTGCCGACAAAATTTTCCACGGTTTTCTGGGCTCCCAGTGCCAGCGCGATACCTCCAATTCCCAAGGCTGCAATACCGGTAGTTACATCGAAACCAAAGGTGCTGAGAATGGTAATAACGCCCAAGATCAGCAAGGCTATTTTGGCCCCGCGCCGCAGGAATAGCACAATAGATATGCCCGACATATTATTGTGCCGAATCATCTGCTTTTCCCCGAACCGGGTTAAAACATCTATGAGCCGCCAGAGTAAAAGCAACACCGCTACCATCCCCACTATTATAGTCAGCTCGCTGAAGCGCTGCCGCACGATAATAGAAATGCCGACTTCCTGGCTGGAAACCACCAGAATCCAGGCCGACAAGTAGAGTCGGATAGGTAATTCAAAGGCCAGGATGATGCCAACTGTAGGTTCATTTTTAGATTTGTGCCAGAGTAATCGCAGCATAAATATGGCAGCGGAGGTTAAGCTCCAGGCCACTAAGTAGGACAGTATCGCTAATAGCAACATCGATATCCAATGCCCAATCGGTACCCCTCCCCATTTATTCTCTTTAAGAAAGTCAGGCAGGGTGCGGTCGGCAATAGGCTCTTCGACCTCCTCGGGAGTAATAACCGGAATTCTTTTGATTGTTTGGGAGGAAAACAGCCAAATCGGGGCGCCAGTTGCTTCTACCGTCTTTTCTACAAAAATATCAAACGATTCATCTTTAACGGTAGCCGTACCCACACGATCAAGGTTCGGCCCCAGGTTATCGTTTAGCTGGCCTTCCTGATCGTTGCTGATCCAGGAATAAGGAATTATTTTGCCGCCATGATCCAGCAAACGTTGCAAGGCCTGAACCATTTTTATACCGTCTTCCTCTACTTTTAAGGTCGTGTCAAGGTTCAGGTAACGGGCGGCCTTGGTATAATTTTCGTCCGAAACAGCTTCGATAAAGCCTTCTACGGTGCCGCGGGGGTTACGCCGGCCCAGGGAGTCGTCCGGCCAGTCTGGCGCGATTACTTCCGGTGAATTTCCGGTGGTGTCGGGTGCAATTACCTGTGCATGGGTAAAAGTGCCGCCTAGCAGCAAAACCGAAAAAAAAACGGCATATAATAACAGGGTACAAATTGTAGAAAACCGTTTTTCAAGGAGATATACTGGCGTGCATAAGGGCTTTTTAGAAATCATAATAAGCGATTCCGGTAAAATTTCTGAATGGGTGTAAAGTAGGAAAAATAATCGGGGCGGAATATTTCTACCAAATTATTTAACGCCCGGAACGTTTTTTTCCAGTATTAATTCGCTTCTCCTATACGGAGTAATTAGAATATAGGGTTCCCGCATGCAGGGAAGAACCTGGCTAAAACACGGCCAATGGTCTGGAATATTTTGACTCTAAACTAAATATCATTCTAAAAATTACGAACATAAATATTGGCTCAGAAAGGTAAGGAAACCAAAAATGGGGTTTAGAAATCCGGAAAGGTTAATTATTGTTGGCTAGGAAGTAATGGCTAGGCGCAAATAACGCAATTTACACCATAACATGCTGCAACCTTAAGATCGCGCGTAAGTTTAAGATGAGATAATTCAAGCCCGGAAGGCGGTTTGCCATTCTGTTTCGGAATGCTTAGGTTTACTCCGCTGCCCAAACCAGTACTTACTTTCTATATGACCAAAACAATATTTATCGCTACCGCCGAGCCATACAGTGGCAAATCCATTGTTGCGCTGGGTTTAGTAAACATGCTGCTGGGTAAAGCCCGGAAAGTGGGCTACTTCAAACCCATCATCACCGATAATCCCCGGGAGAAACGGGATGTTCATATCGATACCATTATTAGTTATTTCAATCTGCCTATCCAGTACGAAGATACTTACGCGTTTACCCGGCAGGAAGTAATGGGTTTTGTAGAATCGGGTGACCAGGGCGAAATAATTGATACCGTAATAGCCAAATTTAAGAAGCTAGAAGAAAACTACGATTTTACCATTGTAGAAGGCAGCGACTTCCTGGGGCAGGGAATTGCTTTCGAATTTGACGCTAACTTTATGATTGCCAAAAACCTGGGGGCACCGATAATATATGTGGTTTCAGGTGAAAACAAAACTACCGCTCAGCTTATAAACGAGACCTTAACCGTACTGCGTAATTTTGAGAACCGGGAAGTTCAGGTGCTAGCCATCGTAGCAAATAAAATTAAGCCCGACCAGGCCGCCGATGTAAAAGCGTTGCTCCTGGCGCAATTACCGCCCGATATTATACTGGCAGTAATTCCGGAAGACAAAAATCTGCTCAACCCAACCATGAAGGAAATTTACGAAAGCCTGAACGGTAAACTTTTATTTGGGGAAAGCCAGCTTACCAACCAGGTCGATAATTTTGTTACCGGCGCCATGCAGGTACCCAATTTCCTGAACCATTTAAACGATAATTTATTAATTGTGACCCCCGGCGACCGCGGCGATATTATTATTTGCGCTTTGGTGGCCAATTTATCGGTAAACTACCCGAAAGTGGCAGGTATTGTGCTAACGGCCGGCACGGAACCCGAAGAACCAATTCTGCGGCTGATTGAAGGTTTGCAAACCGTAGTACCCATAATAGCGGTAAAAACCGGCACTTTTCTCACCACCACCCAAATCGGCGCCATCAAATCCCGTATTACGCCCGACAATACGAATAAAATTCAGCTGGCACTTAATACTTTTGAAAAGTACGTGGATATACCGGCCCTGGAGGAAAAAATAATCACGTTTAAACCAGAAGGCATTACGCCCCACATGTTTCAGTACCAGCTGGTAAAATGGGCCAAAAGCCAGAAAAAACACATTGTTTTACCTGAAGGGAACGACGACCGTATCCTCAAAGCCGCCGCCCGGCTCATTAACCAGGACATTGTTGATCTTACCATTCTTGGCGACCCGATTCAGATAGCGGAGGCCATCCGGCGATTGGGATTAGATCTGGATTTAAGCCGCCTGCGCATTATAAACCCGGTGAAATCTGAATTTTACGAATCTTATGTGCAAACCCTATACGAACTCCGCAAAAGCAAAAATGTAGAACTCGAAATGGCTTATGACCTGATGACGGATGTTTCGTATTTCGGGACCATGATGGTTTATAAAGGGCACGCCGACGGCATGGTGTCGGGAGCGGTTCATACTACCATGCACACCATCCGGCCGGCTTTACAGTTTGTGAAAACCAAGCCGGGTGTTTCGATTGTTTCATCGGTATTTTTTATGTGCCTCCCCGATCGGGTTTCGGTTTTTGGCGATTGTGCCGTAAATCCTAATCCTACTGCCGAACAGCTAGCCGAAATCGCCATTTCTTCTGCCGAAAGCAGCCGCCGCTTTGGTATTGAGCCCCGGGTGGCCATGTTATCTTATTCTTCGGGCACTTCGGGCGAAGGCGAAGAAGTAGAAAAAGTAAGGCGGGCCACCGAAATCGTAAGACAGAAAAGGCCGGATTTACTGGTGGAAGGGCCCATTCAATACGATGCCGCCGTTGATCCGGTAGTAGGCCGCCAAAAATTGCCGCATTCGGCCGTAGCCGGTCAGGCCAGCGTTCTTATTTTTCCGGATCTGAATACCGGCAACAACACCTACAAAGCAGTACAACGCGAAACCGGCGCGCTAGCCATTGGTCCCATGTTGCAGGGCCTGAACAAACCTGTTAACGACCTGAGCCGCGGCTGCACCGTCGACGATATTTTTAATACCGTGGTTATTACCGCTATTCAGAGCCAAGGATAAATTATTTCTAATTCTTTTTATTAAATATGAGTAGAAAATAATCCTTGCTTGAGGGATGGCTGAAACTCAAAATCGCTTACGCAATTTTAAATACTGCATGAATATATTTGTTATTAACTCCGGCAGCAGTTCCATTAAATACCAATTGTTTCGCATGCCTTCCGAAAACCCGGTTTGCAGCGGTTTGGTGGAACGGATTGGTTTGGAAAATGCTGTTATTACCCATAAAACCTACAAAGGTTCGAAGGAGAAAATAATAAAACGTTCGCTGGATTTGCCCAACCACGAAGCCGGGTTACTGGAAGTTAAATTATTATTAACGGATCCGGAAATTGGGGTAATTCAAAATCCCGCGGAAATACAAGCGGTCGGACACCGGGTGGTGCACGGCGGCGAGAGTTTTTCGGCTACCATCATTATCACCGCAGAAGTTAAAGCCGAAATTAAAAAACTTTTTCCATTGGCGCCACTTCATAACCCGGCAAATTACCTGGGCATAGAAGTAGCCGAAAAAATATTTACCCAAGCCAAACAAATAGTGGTATTCGACACTGCTTTCCACCAAACTATGCCCGAAGAAGCGTATCGTTATGCTTTGCCAAATTCATTTTACACAGATTATGGCATTCGGGTCTACGGTTTTCACGGTACCTCACATAAATACGTAGCAGAACAGGCAGCACAATATCTGAACTCTAAAGCTTCTAAACTTATAACCGTTCATCTCGGGAACGGCTGCAGCATTACGGCGGTCCGAAATGGTCAATCTGTGGATACCAGTATGGGCTTCGGGCCTTTAAGCGGGTTAATCATGGGTACGCGTTCCGGCGATATCGACCCGTCAGTTATTTTCCATTTAATCAACCAGCTGGGCTACGATCCGGAGCAGGTGAGTACTTTGCTAAATAAACGCAGCGGCATGTTAGGCCTGGGTGGGTTCAGCGATATGCGGGACATTGGCAAAGCCATTGCAGCCGGAGATAAGCACGCCAAGTTGGCCCTGGATTTATACGCCTACCGTCTTAAAAAATATATCGGTTCTTACACCGCCATTCTGAATGGTTTGGATGCTTTGGTATTTACGGCTGGCGTAGGAGAAAACGATACCACCGTCCGGGAATTGGTCTGCCGCGATTTATCTTACCTGGGAATAGAACTGGATGAACAAAAAAACCGATTACACGCCAATGGATTGCGGGAAATAAACCAGATGCAATCGCCGGTAAAAATATTGGTTATTCCTACGAACGAAGAGTTAGAGATTGCGCAGCAATGTTATGCCTTGGTAAATGCTCCCCGACCGGAAAAAATGGGAAATAAAATCTAAAGGAGTCCTTTCAGCGTTGAATTAATTGTAAGTCAATAATGCCAAATAGCACCAACCCGGTTAGAAAATTAAAGAAAGTTGAGCAAAAGAATTTACGGATGCCGGCCGCAGAATTTAAGTTAACTTCCGGAGGTAATGCGGCAAAGTAGGAGAGGTAAATTTATGAATACTATTTCGGTTATTTCAGGTAAGCCAGCAACCCCTGCGGCGCTAAAGGCAATGTAGTAAGCCGAAGGCCAGTTGCATCTGCAATGGCATTCCGGATCGCGGGTGCTATCCCGACAATGGGCGCTTCTCCCGCTCCAGCCGAAGGTAAATCTTGCCGGTTAAGCTGAATAATCTGAATGGCCGGCATGTCTTTAAAGCGGGGCACCCGGTACTGCGCAAACTTGGGATTAATTATTTTACCATTTTCGAAATGAATGGCCTCGAACAAAGCACCACCCAAGCCTTGTACTACGGCTCCTAATATTTGATTATCTAAATGCCGGGGGTTAATAATGGCACCGCACTCGAAAGCCGTGGCAACCCGTATCACTTTTACTACGCCGGTAGACCGGTCTATGGCTACTTCGGCGCAGGTAGCCGTAAAGCCACCTTTTTCCGTTCCGCCACCTATGCCAAATCCATGATCTTTAGCTGGTTTGGATTTCCCCCAGCCAAACGAAGCCGCTGCGGCTTCAAATACGTTTCGTAACCGGGGTTCCTTCAAGTTTTTTAACCGAAAAGCCAGGGGATCCTGGTCCAGCAATTGGGCCAAATCATTAATTTGGGATTCCTGCACAAATATATTGGCCGTGGAAGCCAATCCGCGGTAAGAGCCTTGTTTTAGCGGCGAGTTTACGGGATGGTACTGAATATGCTGGTTTGCTACGGCGTATGGCGTTTGAATGCCGGAAGGCCCAGCATTGTAATTATGAAACTCCCAGGCAGTGATCGTGCCATCATTTTTAACCCCGCTGCTTACCTCAATAACACCAGCCGGCCGGAAATAGGCCCAGGTAAACTCCTCTTCGCGTGTCCAGGTTAGTTTTACCGTCTTTTGAGCAACTTTGGCGAGACGGGCCGCTTCCAGGGCTGCTTCTCCGGAGTGTTTACCGCCATAAGCCGAACCAGTATCGGGCATGATTACCCGCACCTGCTCTTCTTTCAGGTTAAATTCCCGGGCCAGATCGCTTTGTACCCCAAAAGGTCTTTGGGTTCCCGTCCAGACAGTAAGTTTTCCTTTTTCCCATTTGGCCAAAGCCGCGCGGGGTTCCATAGGTGCATGGGCTATATAATCTATTTGATACGTTTGTTGCAGGGTTTTATTTGCAGATGCTAGCCCTACTTTTATATCGCCTTTAATGGTGCCAGAATTCCGGCTGTTGTTTCCTTCCGAAGCATTTTTTTTCAGGTAAGAAAATATATCGGCACGCGATGGTTGATCTGTTGTTTGCCACTGGGCCTTGATGGCAGCTATCGCTTTGATTGCCGTGGGCAAATCCGGAGCGGCAACGCCTACAAAATTTTCTTCGTGCACGGCAACGACGCCATTGATGGCTCTGGCGCCGGATAAATCGACAGCCGTCAGGGTAGCACCGAAAGCTGGCGGGCGTAATATTTTGCCGTAAAGCATTCCGGGTAACGTATGATCTGAAACATATTTGTGCTTACCGGTTAAAAAATCACGGCCATTTACCTTGGGAACAGATGTCCCCGCAATTTTCCATTGTTCAACCGGATGACCTAGGCCCTCATCCTTAATGGTTTGAATAAGCTGTTCTCCTTTGGTAAGCTGGCCGTAGCTAAACGATTTGCGGGTGAGCGGATCTGTTATTTTGCCATCCGCTATTTTGAGAGAATTCTTTTCTTTTTTAAAAGCTTGGGCGGCCAAATCCAATAAAGCTTCCCGGGCTGTTAAGGCGGTTTTACGCAGTTTGCTTCCCATGGCCGGGGTACTCCGGCTACCAAAAGTACCGGCATCGAAAGGAACCAGGTCCGTATCACCCATTATCATTTTTATGGCCGTAACCGGCACCATCAGTTCTTCGGCTACTATCTGGGCCAGGGAAGTACGGATATTTTGCCCCACCTCTACTTTACCGGTAAAAACGGTGATGATGTTATTTTCCCCGATATGGAGCCAGGCACCAATCTGATCTTCGGGCACTTTACCGATGGCTACACCTTTTTTATTAGGAGTTGCCAGCGATAAAGTATCGTCTAAAACCAGTATTACTGCTAAGCCGCTGCCCAGTAATTTAAAAAATCTACGCCGGTTTATGCCATTAACTCCTTTGGTTACAAATTCGGATTCCGGAGCACTATGGGCGAGCATTTTTTCTTTTGGTTCCATAATATCGTTTTCCTTATACCTTCGTTGCCGCTTCCTGAATAGCTTTCAAAATAAACGGATAGGTACCGCACCGGCACATATTGCCATTCATGAAAGATTTAATTTGTTCTTCGGTAGGGCTGGCATTATTTTTCAATAAAGCTACCGTAGACATTACCATGCCCGAAGCACAATAGCCACACTGAAAAACATCGGCCTGCAAATAAGCTTCCTGCACCGGGTGCAAACGGCCATTTTTTTCTAATCCTTCGATGGTAGTAACCACTTTCCCCTGCAACGAACCAATGGTGGTGCGGCAGGATCGTACGGCCTTCCCATCTATCAAAACCGTGCAGGCTCCGCACTGGCCTTCGCCACAACCATATTTTGTTCCGGTAAGGTCAAATTCATCGCGCAACACACTTAGCAGGCTCGCCTCCGGCGTGGCAGAACTGGTGCGTTTGATCTCATTTATAACAAGCTCCATAAAACAAAATAAAGTAGCCAAATAAAATAAATTTATATAATATAGTGCAGAAAGGCAAGGACTGTTTTATGA
Organism: Adhaeribacter sp.; assembly: GCA_028288395.1. Classification (GTDB taxonomy): domain Bacteria; phylum Bacteroidota; class Bacteroidia; order Cytophagales; family Hymenobacteraceae; genus Adhaeribacter. Next base: position 9,067 of record JAQBNV010000345.1, read on the forward strand.
GATCTATATTTTTCTCTATTTATATTTTTTTCACTCTCATTTACTTAACGTATTTCAATTCTGACGCAAACCAGATACTTTAACTGTTTATGATATAATTTGTTAAATAATCTATTTATCTTATATTTTATCAAAACTGGTGAGCCGGAATAAAAGGAAAATTAACTATGAAAATACCTGAAAAAGAAAATAAACCGGAAGTCTGGTTACGCGGCCACCTACCGGCTGTACCCGCACTTTTACAACCAATTGCTCATGCCTTGTTGCAAGCCCGCGAAGAGGTAGCCGCATATATGAATGACTTTCCGGAACACCTGCTTTGGCAGCGGCCGGCCCAAGTAGCGGCCGTGGGGTTTCATTTGCAGCACCTTTCTGGCGTTCTCGATCGCCTATTTACGTATGCCCGTCAGGAATCACTAAATGAGAAGCAATTGGCAGCGCTGGCTGCGGAGGGAAAGCCCGGCGAATCTGCTCCCGGAAAAGAAGATTTATTATTGATCTTCAACCGGCAGGTAGATCGGGCAATAGAAGAACTAATAAATACAGATTTAACTAAGCTTACCGAATTCCGCGGCGTTGGCCGGGCGCATTTACCTTCTACTGTTATGGGTTTGCTGGTTCACGCGGCCGAACACACCCAACGCCACGTTGGCCAGCTTTTGGTTACGGCCCGTATTCTGGTGAGTTTAGAGGAAAACCGACCTTCGTAAAAATTTTAATTTTAAGTCCTGCTAAAACTGATTAAAATAAATATAATATTTTAGTTATTATGTTAAATGATGATCTGATTTTAAATTTTACTATTCTAAATATTCTTCTTGCAATCAAAGGTTAAGATGCAGATGGCAACTTTTCTTCCACATATATTTCAGCCTGACGGGTTAACCGCCAGCCTGCCGTTCCCCCATCCATAACTTTCTGGAACCAAACCCGGTCATTTTTTAAGTTTATGATTACTTGTTTGAGGTGTACTGGTTTACCGGCTAAGTTTAAAATCCGGTATGCGAAATCAATATTGCCTTCGGTAAAATATTCCTGGTGGTTCATTCTGGTAATATAATAGGCAATGGTAACAATACGGTTGGGGTTGCCTGAACCCGGCTTTTTTCGCGTAAAGAAGTCTTCCAAAGATATTTTATATTCGTTTTTGTACACATCAAATTCATCGGCTACAATCGGGTTTGCCGCTACTTTCCGGGAGAGTGGCAGCGATTTGTGGCTACTGAAACTAGAATGCGCAAAAACAATTGATTTTCGGGGTGACCTGCCGGCGGGTTTGTGGCCGCTAGTGGCTGCCATTAACAGCTCCTGCACTTTAGATAAGCCTTGCGCCGTAAATCTGAATTCATTTTCTTTTACGGTACAGATATATTTTTTAAACAAGCTTTTCCAGTTAGTGCCTAAATTTTTAAACCGGGTTTCGGTAAGTCTTTTTTCCTTATAAACCTGCCATACGGTTTCTTTTGAAAAAGTAGTTTTTCCAAAACCTGCATTATAAAAGGCATATAAAAGGAGCCATTCATTTTCCCGACAATCCAGTTTAATTTCTAAATCATTCAGATGGGGATACTCTGTAAAGGCAGCATCCACCTCTATCCCTTGGTTATCTCCAGGGCTTTTATCGGCTATTGCCTGCAACCCCCCGGCTGAAAAATTGGCACCTGCCGCACTTTTGTGGTGGTCAGCACTATTAATTAATGTTTGGTTAATTTCCCGAAAATTAAGTTGTTGGCTGGTGCCCTGCCCTAATTTATTTTTCAACAAATCGGCTACTACTTCTTTAATTTCTTTTCCTACATCATTCGAAAACTCGATTTCATAAAATCGCTCATCTTTATTTTCTTTAAATTTTATCAGGTTTTGAGGCTTGGATATTACAGGGGAGGGGTTACCCACTACCGGTATACCACAGGCAATACAATGTTTCGCATCTGCCGGCAATTGCTCCTGACATCCTTTACACCGCAACTGGGTACCGCATTGGTAACAGAATATGGCTTTTTCCAAAGCGGCCGTATCGCAGGTTAGGCAAATAATTTCTTCCATAAATTTCTATTAAATACCAAAGCCTGACTTAGAAAATATCTTTGCAAATATAAGAACCCACATATCAAATATAAGACCAGAAAACAAAATTTTATCTCTATGGATAACTACCACTTATTCACACATGTCAATAAGTATGGATAACTATAAATTATTAACAATACTTAAATATTAAGAAAACATATAGCTTGAAATGATAAATATAAGATTTGGCATATCTTATAAATGAATTAATTTATTCTAAGCGATATGTATGTAATTAAGATAAATTCTTATAAACACTTATGATGAACAACAACGTCTTATTAATTTTGGTTTAAATTTTAAATAAAGAAAATTAAATAATTAGATATTATAAGAAGTAATAAATTGCAGAAATTATTTGAAGAGACTTTGAAGAATATTACATTCAGTATATAACCTATATAAGCTAGCAGCTCGTAGCTGTTTTGAAAAAGGGTATTTCAAAGGAACTATAGTAAAAGGACAGCTATATTGGAAAACTGGTATCTGGGATTTTTATCAGTCAATTATGTTTCATAGGTGAGTCAGGCCTTAGTTTCCCCTCTCCTCCCCTGCTTTCCTGTTGATTTATGCCTTACCTTATATAAGATAAGACCTCTCTGCACCAGCTTTATTATTTATCTACATAAAAAAAAGCCCTGCCGGTAAGGACAGAGCTTTCTTATCTATTTAACTTAACTTTTAAGCAGAATTTCTCTCGGCGTTAATTATACCAAAGGAGCATCGCATCACTAACTTTTCGTATATCTTTTTATCGTAATCTTTTGGTGCTTCTTCCATTTCACGAATTTTAGTTAAAGCGTATTGTTGGATGGATATCAATGGTAATTCAATTCTTTGCCGCAACTGAATAGACAAGTGATCGATGGGCTTATCGGCCATCAGCTCGTTGCCGCCCGAAAGCATCAACAGGTATTTCTTGGTCCGCTCAAATTCTTCAAACATAATATTCCAAAGTACGCCATATTTAGGATGCTTGGACAGGTAAGCTGTAACTGGAAAGAAACATTTATTCATGGCCATTTCGCAGTTATCCAGCAAAGTTTTAAAGAAAAGCGATTGACTGTATAAATCCTTAACGGTTTCCCACTGCCCGGCTTCTTCTAATTTCTGCATCGCTGTTCCGACACCAAAATAACCTGGCACGTTTTGTTTTAATTGGCTCCAGGCACCTACATAAGGCACCGCCCGTAAATCATCCAGGTTCAACTGCCCTGATTTACGTTTTGAAGGCCGGCTGCCAATATTAGCTTCGGCATAATAACGCAAGGGGCTTACATAATTTAAATATTCCAGAAAATCTGGATGAATTTTAAGTTTATTATAGGCATCGTAAGATTCCTGAGCCAGCAATTGTAAAATGTTTTCCTGTTGTTCATTCAGTGTATTAATACGTTCGGAGAAGAGCGCTGTACTAATGCCGGCGTGCATCAATTGCTCGATATTAAATCGGGCGGCATCGGCAGTTCCAAAATTCGAACTGATGGTTTGCCCCTGAATGGTAAGCTGAATTTCTTTGTTCGCAATATTTTGGCCCATCGAAGCATAAAACTGGTGGGTTTTACCGCCTCCCCGAGCCGGTGGCCCGCCCCGCCCATCAAAGAATACAACGTCAATTTCATATTTTTTAGATATAGCCGTGAGGGCTTCTTTGGCTTTATATATACTCCAATTGGCCATTAAATAACCGCCGTCTTTAGTCCCATCCGAAAAACCCAGCATAATGGTTTGGACATTCTGGCGTAGACTCAGGTGCCGGCGATAAACCGGGTTTTCGTACAAGGTTTGCATTACCTGAGCTGCTTCCTGTAAATCACTGATCGTTTCGAAGAGCGGCACAATATCGATGTTCATTCGCTCTCGTTTCCAGCCGCTGAGTAAGAACAAACCGTAAACTTCAATAATATTTAAAGCACTGGTGCTATGGCTGATGATATACCGGTGGCAGCCCTCTTCCCCGTTACATTTCTGAATGGTTTTAATTACCCCAATGGTTTCTAAGGTATCGCGATATATTTCATTCGTAAAAATGGAAGGGTCTATCTTTTCCGAGATATTCAGTAAAGCATTAATCTTATCATTTTCCGAAAGCGCTTTATAGTCAGCGGGTAAGGCCTCGGTTAAATCGGCTATTTTTTCGATTAACTGGGCGTGAACCGAACTGTCCTGTCGGATATCGAGCGAAGCAAAATACAAACCAAATAAATCCAGTTTATTCAGCAGGTTTTCAACCTGGTTTATAAAAAGTCCGTTGTGGTATTTGGTAATGGTTTCCTTTATCTGCAGCAGGGTATTTTTAATTTCGTCTTTTGTCAGGTCGGCTTTGTAACCCGGTACAAATAGATTATTATAAAGCCGCTGTTCAAGTTCGGCCAATAAATTAGCTACTCCTTTGAAGGTCAGGCGTTTTTTCAGCCGGCGTACTTCCAGGTAATAAGATTTAACAATTCCGCCCCGCAACGCCTCCGAAACTTTCAGCGTTGTTTCGGCAAAAACAAAAGGATTACCATCCCGGTCGCCTCCTGGCCAAAAACCCATCCGAATGAGAGGATTATTGGGGTTGATAGCCTCGGGAAATTGGTTTTTAAGATAAGATAATAGCTGGCCGGCGGCGTTATAAAAAACATTCTCCAGAAACCAGATTAAATTAACCGCTTCATCGTAAGGTGTTGGCTTTTCCTTTTTGAAAAAAGGTGTTTTGCCCAGTTGTTGCAGGTAAGAGTTAGCCAGAGCCGTATTATCGCTATCGAGAGCTTT
>JAQBNV010000366.1 GCA_028288395.1 Adhaeribacter sp.
ATCCATTACACTCTTTATTTCTTCGTGGTCGAAATGGTTGGGTTTATCGGATTGGGTGAGGAACTGCCGTAAAATATTAGCCCGGGCCCGGGTGGTGTCATGTTCCTGGCGGGTAGCCATAAAGCTGGGGCACATGGTGCCGCCGGTAAGGTTGGTTTTGCGGCAATCGCCGGAACCCGAACACTTTTCGGCGAGCCGCAAAATGCTGCCTTCTTTCTTAAAATTGAATATTGTTTGGTGCTTGGGCGTTTCCTGGGCGGGCGCGTACCGCAAGAATTCATCCATGGGCGGCGTATCCACAATTTTGCCGGCATTAAATATATGCAGCGGGTCGAAAGCCTGTTTTACCTGCCGGAAAAGCTCGTAAACGCCGGGCCCCATCATGTCCGGAATAAATTCGCCGCGCAACCGGCCGTCACCGTGTTCGCCGCTCAGGGCGCCGTCGTATTTTTTCAGAATCTGAACCGTATCGGCTAGTACCTGCCGGAATAAATGTTTGCCGGTGGCCGTTTTCAGGTTAAGCATGGGTTCGATATGGAGTTCGCCGGCGCCGGCGTGGGCGTAATAAGAGGCTACCAGGTTATGCCGCTGCAACATGGCTTCCACGTCGGCTACGTAAGCCGGCAAATCGGCAGCATCTACCGCACAGTCTTCTATTAAGTTTACGGGTTGGGTATCGCCGGGCATGTTGCGGAGCAAACCCAGTCCGCCTTTGCGCACCTCCCAGGCCCGGTTGGCATCAGAACCTACCAATATGGGGTAGGCGTAGCCCATCTTTTTTTCAGTTAAATCCCGAACCAGGTTTTGGGCGAGTACCTGTACGCCTTCTTTCGTTTCGGCAAAAAACTCCACCATCAGAATAGCTTCCGGATCGCCCTGAATAAAAAAACGATTGGGCAGGTGTCCCGGGTTATCTTTCGTGAAATCCATAATCCGCTTGTCTACCAATTCCGAAGCGGCGGGATCGTGTTGCAGCGCCACCAGGTTAGCGGCCAAAGATTCCTGCAAGGTGTGGCAATGGATGCAGACGAGCGCATTTTCTTTCGCCGGTAAATCCATCAGGTTTATTTTAAGCTCGGTTAAAAAGCAAAGCGTTCCTTCGGACCCGGCTATCAAACGGCATATATTAAAAGGTACCGCCGGGTTATCAAAAGGAGCCGTATCGAGCAGCGCATCCAGCGCATAACCGGTGTTGCGGCGGGTGATGCTTTTTTTAGGAAAGTTCCGGTGGATCAGATCCTGGTTCCCGGGTTGGTTTAGCATAGCCAGCACTGCCGTGTAAATGCTTTTCTCCAGGGATTCGCCAGCTTGGGTTTTGGCAACCATTTCGGCCGGAGTTAAGGCCTTGAGAGTAGTTTTGGAACCATCACTTAATAAAACCCGGGCTTCGAGCAGATGGTCGCGGGTGCTGCCCCATTTTATACTGTGCAGGCCGCAGGAATTATTACCTACCATGCCCCCGATCATGGCGCGGCTCGCTGTAGAAGTTTCCGGACCAAACATCAGGCCGTATGGCAGTAAATGTTTGTTTAAATCGTCGCGGATAACGCCTGGCTGTACCCGGGCCCATTTTTCGGCAACGTTTATTTCTACTATCTGACCAAAGTGCGTGGAAATATCTACGACAATGCCGTTGCCAACCACCTGACCGGCCAGGGAAGTGCCGGCGGCCCGTGGTATGAGCGTTACCCGGTGCTGCCGGGCAAAAAGTATCAGGGTTTGGATATCTGCTTCCGTTTTGGGCAAAGCCACCGCCAAAGGTTTTTCCTGGTAGATAGAAGCATCGGTGGCATATACCAACCGCATGGCGTTATCAATACCGGAATCGCGGAAATAAAAGTCCCCGGTCAGGGTTTTTTGCAGGGTAGCCAGTTCTTCGGTCATGGAATTTATAAGCGTGGTCAGCTAAGAATTTAAGCCGGAAGTAATTAAATATTTTGCAGACATATGCCGGCAGTAAAACAAAAGTAAAACGGGAAACACTCGGAAAAAAATATGAACCGATTATAAACCATTTTCCTGGAAAAAGCTTTCGTTTTGGGCTTATTGTTTTAAAGTAAACAAAGGAATTATTTTTCGGGCAAGTATTACCATCAGTTATAAAAACCTGACCAAAATATTAGCCTGATTTTAAAGGCACCGAATCAAAGGTCTGATATTTTTTATCAGGCTTTTTTTATTTAGGTAAGGTAAAGCGGTGCTGTACCGCCGTTTAAAACTGGGCCAGTAAGCGGCATTTAGATTGCCTCCTGAAATTGATCCGGCAAGTTTTCGGGAAAACAGGATAAATAATGCGTTGCCAACAAGCTATTTTTACTTTCTTCCGCTAACTTGGCAGACACCTTGAATTAAATATTCCATTACTAAACCGGTCGGATAAAAAATGGTCGGCCATAAATATTTATACTATGCGAATACCTCTATTAACCCTTCAGGAAGAATTACAGCGGGTACTGGAAAAATTTGATTTTACTCCGGAGCGGGCCGCCCATTGTGCCCGGTTATTCGCCGAAACTGATCGCGATGGGGTATATTCTCATGGTTTGAATCGTTTTGCCCGCTTTATTCAATATATTCAGAAGGCGTATGTTGTGCCCGGGGCCGAACCGGTTCTGGAATTTAACCAGGGCGGACTAGAGCGTTGGAACGGCCAGCAAGGCCCCGGCAACCTGAATGCCCGGGCCGCAATGGACCAGGCCGTAGCATTAGCCCGGCAATTTGGCATTGGCAGTGTGGCCGTCCGCAATACCAACCACTGGATGCGGGGCGGTAGTTACGGGTGGCAGGCTGCCGATGCCGGGTGTGTAGCGCTTTGTTTTACGAATACCTTACCTAATATGCCACCCTGGGGAGGTAAATCGCCGGCGCTGGGTAATAATCCTTTTGTAATGGCGGTGCCCCGGAGCAACGGGCAGCACGTGGTATTGGATATGGCCATGAGCCAATATTCGTACGGGAAGCTGCGGAAATACGTGGAAGCCGGCCAGGATTTACCGGTACCGGGCGGCTACGATGCCGCCGGTAATTTAACCCGGAATGCTGCGACCATAGAAGAAACCGAGAGAGCTTTGCCGGTGGGCTTCTGGAAAGGATCAGGTTTAAGTATGCTCCTCGACCTTATGGCCGGTATTTTGTCGGGCGGGCGTACCACCGCCGATATTGGCCAGTTAGCCGATGAATACGGTGTATCGCAGGTATTTATTTGCCTGGACGTGAGCCGGTTTCAGGATGCTGCTTTTACCGATGCCCTCATCGACCAAACCATTGCCTTTACCCAAAAGAGTACACCGGTATCTCCCGAAAATGCTATTTTGTATCCCGGCGAAAATGTCTGGCGCACCCGACAGGAAAATATCCGCTTAGGTATTCCGGTCGATGAAGCGGTTTGGGAACAAGTACGCGCGATGTAAAAATATTAGCGGCGCGCAAATATTTTTAGTCAAAAGCATTATAGCAATCAGTTTTCGGAAGGCCAGGTAAATGCAAATGAATGTTTTTATAAGGGCGGAGGAAAGGTAATTTATTTATTCGGGGCCGGCGGGTTTATTCGGTTAACATCAACTAATGACGCTTAAAAGGAGGGTCGGCAACGTTGCCGGAATAAATATTTCATTTTTATGGGGTATTTACGACCAAACTACCTTTAATTTATAGTCTTAACTTAAAAACAATAAATAATTCTACCCGATTATGCTGAGAAATTTAACTTCGGTTACCTTACCAGGATTAGCTTTATGCCTGTTGTTTTCCTGTTCCTCCAAAAAGAATGCGGCTGATTCCGAAACGGCGTCTACCGGATCCGAAGCGGCTTCGGGAGGCGGTAACATTAAATTAATTACCCTAGACCCGGGACATTTTCATTCGGCTTTGGTACAAAAAACCATGCTGAAAAATGTGGACGCGACCGTTCATGTGTATGCGCCGGCCGGTGAAGATGTACAGGAACACCTGAAAAAAATAGAGAGTTATAATACCCGTGCCGAAGACCCTACTACCTGGAAAGAAGAAATATATACCGGAGAAGATTTCTTACAGAAAATGCTCGCCGACAAACCGGGTAACGTGGTAATTATAGCGGGTAACAATCAGAAAAAAACGGAATATATCAAAGCTTCGGTAGAAGCCGGCTTAAACGTACTGGCCGATAAGCCTATGGCGATAAATTCCGAAGATTTTGACCAGTTAAAAAAAACTTTTGCGACCGCTGCGGAAAAGAAGGTTTTGCTCTACGACATTATGACGGAGCGGTACGAAATTACAAATATGTTGCAGCGCGAGTTTTCGATGTTGACGGAAGTTTTTGGAACCTTGCAAAAAGGTACTCCTGCCGATCCGGCCATTACAAAAGAAAGTGTGCATCACTTTTTTAAATATGTTTCCGGTGCTCCTATTAAGCGGCCAGCCTGGTTTTTTGACGTAACGCAGCAAGGCGCCGGTATTGTAGACGTAACTACCCACCTGGTAGATTTGGTACAATGGGCGGCTTACCCGGAACAGGTAATTGATTATAACCAGGATATTCAGCTGAACAGCGCCCGCCGCTGGAAAACAAATGTAGGCCTGAGCCAATTTAAAAAAATCACCCAATTAACCGCCTTCCCCGATTTCCTGAAAAAAGATGTTACCCAGGATAGTTTGCTCGGCGTTTACGCTAACGGCGAAATAAATTATCAGATAAAAGGAGCCCACGCCAAGGTATCCGTTATCTGGAATTTCCAGGCACCTGAAGGCACCGGTGATACCCACTATTCCATCATGAAAGGTTCTAAAGCCAACCTGATTATCCGCCAGGGCAAAGAGCAGAATTACAAACCGGTTTTATACATCGAGCCGGTGAAAGGAAGTAACACCGAAACATTTGCCGGTGATTTGAAAAATGCCCTGGCCAAAGTACAGGCCAAATACCCGGGTCTTGAAATCGAGAAAATTGGAAGCATCTGGACCGTAACGGTTCCGGAAAAATATCATAACGGCCATGAGGCACACTTCGGGCAGGTCGCCGAAAAATATTTACAGTTTTTAGCTGCCGGCGAGATGCCGGCCTGGGAAGTGCCAAACATGATTACCAAATATTACCTCACCACCAAAGCCCTGGAAATGGCCTCTAAGCAAAAATAATTGCCACTGTTTAAACCATCAAAAGCCATTCTGCCCAAAAGGTCCGGAATGGCTTTTTTGTTTGCCGGATGTTATACCGAATAGCAACAACGACTTACCTGAAATATAAAACCGCCACGTTGTCATCCTGGAGGGTTCGTAGAATTCCAGCAGGATCTTTTGTTCAGAAAATAATGTAGACTTATTCGCTTTACTGGTTTTGCCTGTAGTACCTTCCATAATATAGTTCTATTCAGGATGGCAGAAAAGAGAGATATACCTGGAAAGTGGTATAAACGATTTGGTAAGAAATATTTTTAAGTTAAAATCAGGTAGTAGGAATTGGTGAGATATTCGGGAAAGCGCCCTTTAGATTTTAGTCGGATGGATATTATTTTTATGTAATCATTAAATATTGGTTTAAGGCTTGTTGTCAAAATAAACTACCTTCACCTTAACAGCCGGTACAATATTTTTAAATTTAAAATTTTAAGCATATCTTAAAAATAATTCTTTTGCTTAACCCATAGTCTATCCCAGCAAAAAACATGAAACAAAGCGATAATACATCCAGACGCGATTTTCTTAAAATAACCGGTATTGCCTCTTTGGGTTTTATGGGTTTACAGCATTTTGTCAGTAATCCCTTATATGCGGCCGCTTCTCTGGGCCATACCGATAATATTGGTTACGGACCCTTGCTGCCCGATCCGCAAGGCTTACTTAGTTTACCCAAAGGTTTTTCTTACAAAATCATTTCAAAAAAAGGCTCCCCGATGAGCGATGGCTTGCTGGTGCCGGGCGCGCCGGACGGCATGGCGGCCTTTAAAGGCGCGAACGGTCGGGTTATTCTCGTGCGCAACCACGAACTGAGTGCCAGCCCCGGTAGCGGCGCTTTTGGCGCCCAAAACGAAATGCTTTCGAAAATAGATAAAGATAAAGTATACGACTATGGCCAGGGCAATCCGCAATTAGGCGGTACCACTACATTGGTGTATAACCCGGCCACCGGCGTGGTAGAAAAAGAATTTTTAAGTTTAGTGGGCACCACCCGCAACTGTGCCGGGGGACTTACCCCCTGGAATACCTGGATAACGTGCGAAGAATCGGTTATAAAACCTGATGCGGTAAATAGCTGCGAAAAAGAACACGGGTATAACTTTGAAGTGCCGGCCAGCGAAAAAATGAAGCTTACCAAAGCCGTGCCCCTAAAAGCCATGGGCCGCATGAACCACGAAGCCGTTTCGGTGGACCCACGGACCGGCATTGTGTACATGACGGAAGATACCTCGGACAGTTTGCTGTACCGGTTTATTCCGAAGAAAAACGGCAAGTTGTTAAAAGGCGGGCAGCTGCAGGCGCTGGTAATCCGGGAGCAGAAAAGCCAGGATACCCGTAACTGGGAAAAATTAACTACTCCGGCCTTACCTATTGGCCAGGCCTTCGACGTGGACTGGATAGACATCGAAAATGTAGAATCGCCGAATAATGATTTGCGGCTGCAAGGTTACGACAAAGGCGCGGCCCGTTTTGCCCGGGGCGAAGGCATGTGGTTTGGGAACAACGAGGTGTTTTTTGCCTGTACCAACGGCGGTAAATATTCATTCGGGCAAGTATTCCGGTATACGCCCAGCGCGCACGAAGGCCAAGCAGCCGAAAAGAAAGCGCCCGGTAAACTGGCGCTTTTTGTGGAGTCGCATGATTCAAAAATTGCCAATGCCTGCGACAACATGACGGTTTCGGCCTGGGGTGATTTGATTTTATGCGAAGATAATACGGCCCCTTTTGTAGTAGGCATTACGCCCAAAGGAGAGTTTTACAAACTGGCCCAGAATATTGGTTCTCAAAGCGAATTTGCCGGTGGTGTTTTTTCGCCTTCCGGTGAAACATACTTTGTCAATCTGCAGGCTGCCGGCCTGACCGTGGCTATTACCGGCCCCTGGCGTACCCGTACCGCTTAGGGGGGTAAAATTTATATACTTTATAAACTGTTAATAAAAAAGAGCGGCCTGGTAATTTACCAGGCCGCTCTTTTTTATTAACAGTTTACCAATAAGCCGGAGTTGACGGGGCAACCGAATGACTACTTTCCAGCCGCAGCCAAGAGAGATAAACTATTAATTACTTTTAGATATACTGGTTGATAATATTTTCCAGTAATTCTTGTTTGCCACTGATTTGTTGCGGCTCGCCACTTTGGGAAGCAAGTTTATGTAAATCCTCGAAGCTTAGGGTGCCTTGCTCAAAAGCCTGGCCGTTACCGCTGTCGAAAGAGGCGTAGCGGTTTTCCCGGATTTTGCGGTAATCCGATTTTTCCAGGACATCGTGGGCTACCATTAAGGCACGCGCAAAAGTGTCCATGCCGCCAATGTGCGCATAAAATAAATCTTCTAAATCGGTAGAGTTCCGGCGCAGCTTCGCATCAAAGTTAATACCGCCGGTAGTTAAGCCGCCAGCTTCCAGAAATACCAGCATGGCCTCGGTCAGTTCGTATAAATCAATCGGGAACTGGTCGGTATCCCAGCCATTCTGGTAGTCGCCGCGGTTGGCATCCATCGAACCCAGCATACCGGCATCAGCGGCTATCTGTAATTCGTGGGCAAAGGTATGGTTCGCTAAAGTGGCGTGGTTGGTTTCAAGGTTAAGTTTAAAGTCTTTATCCAGGCCAAACTGACGCAGGAAGCCAATCACGGTAGCAGCATCAAAATCGTACTGGTGTTTTGTGGGCTCCATCGGTTTTGGTTCGATCAGGAAAGTACCGGTAAAACCAGCTTTGCGGCCATAGTCGCGGGCCATACCCAGGAAGCGGCCCAGGTGCTCAATCTCCCGTTTGGTATTGGTGTTTAGCAAAGACATATAACCTTCGCGGCCACCCCAGAATACGTAATTTTCGCCGCCCAAAGCTATGGTAGCATCAATAGCGCCTTTTACCTGCGCCCCTGCGTAAGCCAAAACATTAAAATCGGGGTTGGTGGCCGCGCCGTTCATGTAGCGGGGATGTGAAAACAGATTAGCGGTACCCCACAATAATT
>JAQBNV010000367.1 GCA_028288395.1 Adhaeribacter sp.
GCTGCAAATTACTTATCAGATTTTGGCGTTATCTTATTGTTTCTGATCGGAGGGGCTATTTTTATTTTAATCGGGCTTTTTACTGCCCGTTTAATCCGGCCGCACCGGCCCAATGCCGAAAAGCTGTCTACTTACGAGTGCGGCGAAGAAGCCGTAGGCAACTCGTGGGTGCAGTTTAACCCCCGGTTTTACGTTATTGCCTTGATATTCATCATTTTTGATGTGGAGCTGGCTTTTATGTTTCCGTGGGCCGTGGTTTTTGGCCGGCGCGATTTAATAGAAGCGACGGATGGTTTGTGGGGCTGGTTTGCCTTGGCGGAAATGGTGCTATTTATTGCCGTACTGGCCCTGGGTTTGGCTTACGCCTGGGTAAAAGGGCACCTGGATTGGATTAAACCCAAACCCATTATTCCTATCAGCCACTCGCCGGTTCCGGCCAACTTGTACGATAGCGTAAACGCCCGGCAATATACCGTCCGGAAAGAAGAAAAAACGGCCGAAGTTTAATACCGGCCAGTTAAAACAAATATTAATTTTTAGTTAGAAGCTAAATACTAACCCACTAATTATGAGTTTTCCACGTGAAAAAGATGGCGAAGGCAGTATAATTATTGCCAAGCTCGACGACCTGCTCAACTGGGCGCGGCTTTCGGCTTTGTGGCCTATGCAATTTGGCTTGGCCTGCTGTGCCATCGAAATGATGGGGGCCTGGTCGTCGGGTTACGACATCGACCGGCTGGGTATTATTCCGCGGGCTTCGCCGCGGCAATCCGATGTAATTATTATTTCGGGCACGGTTACTTTTAAAATGGCCGATCGCATCCGGCGGCTTTACGAGCAAATGCCGGAGCCGCGCTATGTCATATCGATGGGCAACTGCTCTAACTGCGGCGGTCCATACTGGGAAGAAGGTTACCACGTGGTAAAAGGCGTAGATCGAATTATTCCGGTAGATATTTATATTCCGGGTTGCCCACCCCGCCCCGAAGCCCTGATTGGCGGCTTTATGAAGCTACAGGAGAAAATCCGGAACGAAAGCCTGCTGGCGCCCAAAGCTGTACAAAATTTATTGGGGAAGCATAATCAGTTAGCACCAGCCGGGAACCAGCCAACTGTAGTGTTAAGCTAATGAACAAACGTTTCACAAGGTTCACGTTGAGGCGAGTTAACCCGTAAATTAATCTTTTCCAGGAACCTTCATTAGAACACAAATGAGCGCGCAACTGAGAGCGGAATATTTTTTCTTTATATTATTATAGGTATATAGTATATTCGTTAGTGCTGTTCCGGTTATCAGTTGATTTTGGGGGGCTAAACGGAATAAATGAGTATATCCATAAGACTGATAACCGGAACGAACTCCGTTTAGCTACAAGTTAGGTGGTATTTTAATATTTTTTATATTTAATAATTATCTATTCGAAATTTTCTAATTATTGAATTTGAATAAAGATTTGGAATCTAAAAACAAACTTATATTTAGGTATATCTTCTTAATAGCAGGATTTATATATGTATTCATATTTATTCAATTTGAAGACTATTTGGATACTTTTACTGAATACAAATTTGTTAAAGATTTATACCTAACTCCATCTTTTTTTAGCAATTTAATTTTAGCATTCTTGCTATTATGGCAGGTACGTCATTTAAAATCTACATTTTTAAAAATTATTTTAATAACAGTATTAATACTTTTTTTAATAAAAAGTGCCTGGTGGTTCCTTTTATTTGGTTATGTTAAACCTACTGGAGGAATGGGTGGTGGTAGAAAAATAATTTATATTGCTAATACAATAAACTCCACCTAACCACACCTAAAAACCACCAAGGCGCTTTTTAGCCTCGGCCCGTTGGTGGTAACTATAAACATATATAATGAAATTAGCAGAGTTAGTTAAGTATCTGAAAAGTGAAAGTCACTTACTGAAACTATATCAAGAAAGAAACTTGAACACTGAATCAGAAGCAATGCTTGCCTATATGAAAGGCGATATAAATGTAAACTCGGACATTGCCTTCTTCTCGATAGAAGACACAGATGATGAAAGAAAATTTAAAGAAGAAGGAGTTGAATTTTTCCAGTTATTTCCATTAGAACATGGAGTTGAAATTTACTCCTATTTCGACGATGAATTTAAGAGAAGAAATTATTCAGATTTAGAAAAAGCTAAAAGGCTTCTAGATTACATAATATATGATGCTTGAACTCTAAAACAATAGCTACCACCAACAAGGTATAAACGTCACCTCGGCCGACGGCCATCGCCATCGTTTATACTAGACGTTGGCAATAATTTATAAATACTTTAAAGTAGAAATGATTGCAAAAATGCCTTTTATCTTTTACTCTCTCCCACAAAGTAGAATAACACAATGTAAGTATCCCTAAAAAAGGGACAGTTTAAAAGTAGACAAAGAAAGTGTTTATATTTAAACAGAACAGATGAAAAAGAGCAGAACTAGCCAAACGCAGGTAGTAAAAGCTATCCAGGAAAATGAAGCCA
>JAQBNV010000380.1 GCA_028288395.1 Adhaeribacter sp.
TTTCACCTTTCCTGTATTTTAACCGCCTTCTTTTGAACTATAATAGTTGGATAAATTAAATAAGTGACTTTTTATATCTAATTTTACGGGTCTTGTGGTTACCCTGATTTATGAATTTTAAGCTTCATTTGCATACTGGCCCCGGTAATCATGCACATCTTCTGGAGCAGGCACTTGCAGCCAATAACCTTGGTTATAGCTTTACGAAATACTGGCCGACTTTCCGGTTTGGAACCCGCGAAGCAGGCAGGGAACCCGTAACCAAATCCACTTCTTTTCTTTTTGATAAATTAACCTTTTTATTGTGGGGAATTTGGCATCGATTGCCGTTCCTAAATACCAACCAGGGACACCTGGATATTTTGTACCGGTACTATGATTTGCTCGCCGCCTCTTTCTTGCCAAAAGTTGATGTGCTGCTGGCCTGGTCGCAGGTTAGTTTATTTACGATGCAGAAAGCGAAAAAGCAAGGTGCAATAGTAATTCTGGAACATCCCATGGTTCATGTAAATACCTGGATGCATTTAATGCGGGAAGAATATGCCCGGAATGGCCCGCAAAAAGGTTTGAAATATAGCTTGTTTACCGATAGGATGGTAAAACGCATGTTAGCGGAATATGAGGCGGCCGATTACATTAATGTAGTTTCATCTTACGCCAGAAAAACTTTTATTCAGAATGGCGTGCCCGCGCGTAAACTTATATTAACTTCTTTGGGAATTGATACAGATTTTTTTAGACCAGCTGAATTAGTTTCGGATAACAGAAAGTTTAAGGTACTTTTTGTGGGCCGATTGGAGTTGTTAAAAGGTGTTCATTTTTTGCTCGAAGCTTTTGCCGCCCTTCATCTGCCCAACACCGAATTATTGCTGGTGGGTAGGAGGTTGCCGGAGATGCAACCTTTCCTGGATAAATATGCGGGCACTTACACTTATCTTGGTCCAAAAAGCCCGGAGGAGTTGCGCACAATTTACCAGGAGGCCAGTGTTTTGGTATTGCCTTCTGTGCAGGAATCTTTCGGCTTGGTTTTAACGGAGGCCATGGCTTGCGGGGTACCCGTTATCTCTACTGAGAATACGGGAGGCCCCGATATAATTACCAGCGGGCAGAATGGCTACCTGGTTCCTATTAGAAATGTGGCGGCTATTCAAGAAAAAATAGTAGAAATATATAACTTACGTAATAGCTTACTATCCTTTCGGGAAAACGCCCGCCAAAGGGTATTAGAAAAATTTAGTTCGGCCAGTTATGCTGCCGGAATAAGAAATTTATTTATTCAAACGGCCCGGTTAGATGAATGTAGCTGATTATAGTGCCGTAAGTTTTGTACACGGACGTCCGGCAGCGCATCCTATTCACATTAAGTTTGCCCAATCGGTAGCGGCCGATTTTCAGGTGGTGGATTTTAAATTGCCATGGCACGCGTATGGTGCCCCGGCTTATAAGCGGTACCTGAGCTGGCTGGTTTGTGGCATACTTTTTCCTCATAAAAGAAAGTTCCGCGTATTCCTGACCGAAGGACTGCATTTCCCGCCGGCCATTCTCAAATGGACGGGGTTGCTGAATAGAAAAAAGCAGAAAGTAGTAGGATTGATATGTGACGAAGCCCTTTACTTTATGTTTTCTGAATTTTATTCCGCTTCAACCAGACTGGCGATGCTGCAGTTATTAAGGAGTTATGATGCTTTGATTTGTGTTAGCGAACTGCAGTATGTACTGGCCAGAAATTTATTAGGCCGCCAAGTTAAACCATTATTATATAAAACCTTTAACGGGGTATCGGCTGAAAGATTGGAATCTTTGGGGCAATTACAGCCTCCCTTTACTTCCGGGAAAATTATTTTTATTGGCAATGGGACCGCAGCCTGGCGGGCCTGGTACAAAGGCCTGGATCTTCTATTTGAAGCCTTTGGGTTGGCCTTTGCCCAAAGACCCGACCTTACGTTACAAGTTATCGGACATTGGGAGCCTGATTACCTGGCCAGTCAGGTTGAAAAATATTGCCCTGATGCTAAAACAGCTATCAGTTTTACTGGTCCGGTAGAAAAACTCGACGAATACCTGTCGGATGCAGCTCTATATGTTCATGCCGGCCGGGGGGAGGCTTTTGGCATAAGTGTAATAGAGGCGATGGCCGCCGCGGTACCGGCCATGGTGTCGGATTGGACGGGCGCAAAAGAGGCGGTAGCAAAGGTAAGTCCGAGATTAATTTTTCCTTTAGATAGCGGCCAAATTGCCGGAAAAATACTTTGGTATATGCAATTATCAGAAGTGAAAAAAAGAGAATTATCCGTAAGAAGCCGGCAAGTGGCGCAGGAATATACGGAAGAAAAAGCCATTGGCAATTTCCAATTAACTTTTGCCCATATGTGCCGGGATTTAGGTATTTAAAAAATTATGGCTGTATTTCCCCTGGTTTCTATTATTATTCCGGCTTATAATCATCAGGATTTTATCCGGCAATGTATAGATAGTATATTTGCGCAGACATATTCCAACCTGGAGATCATCGTGGTGGATGATGGTTCTACTGACAATACTTATAAAATCCTGCAGGAGCTTCGAAAACATTATAGTTTTAAATTATTAACCCAGCCTAATCAAGGATTGGTTAAGTCATTAATCCATGCGGTAACCCATGCTACCGGAAAATATATTTCTCCCCTGGGATCTGATGATTTTTTACACCCGGATAAAATAGCGCAGGAGGTTGCCTTTATGGAAAATAACCTTCAAATCGCAGCTGTAACTTGTAATATTCTCCGGGTAGATCAGGCAGGAAAAGAATTGAAAGACCAGAATATTCCCGAAGCCGGCAGCTATTCTTTTAACGACCTGTTTCTGGGGAAATATTATTTTCCGGCGCCCGGAATTTTATACCGGCATTCGGTTTACCGGGCAGTAGGGGGTTATGATCCATCATTAGAAATTGAAGATTGGAGCCTGCTGCTTAAAATGACTAATGCCGGATATAAAATACACCGGCTAAAAACGTGTTTGGCTTACTACCGTATTCATGGTTCTAATATGCATCATGCCGTGGAGACGATGGCTTACCGGCAGTTAAAAGTGATCCGGATATATAAATATCATCCCCTTTATAATCAGGCCAGAAGCCGGTGGTCGGCCATCACTTTTAGTAGTTTGGCCACCAAACAAAAAATGAAAGCGTTGAGATGGGCAGCAAACGCCATTGATTTCCCTTTTACCACTCCTTTTCTGAAAGGAATAATAAAACTTATTTTTACGTACTAGAAGGTATATTTGATGGAGCGTAAAAATATTTTAATTTTTTATACTGCCAGTAATAAGTCCATACAATTTAATAGCTTGTTTAGGATCTATCTAAAAGCAGGCCATCGCGTTTTTTTACTTACTAGTTCTCCTTTTGGGTTGCTCCATGCGGATGCAAAACAAATAGGTGTTAATAAGGCAATTGGATTGAATTATAATATATACTCCCTTAAAGGAAAATTTTTAACCCTGATTAATTTAATAGGTTTTTGTTATCGGTATAGAATTGA
>JAQBNV010000410.1 GCA_028288395.1 Adhaeribacter sp.
TTTCTTCGGTAGTTCGTCCAGTTTCATAATTATTAGAGTAAAATTGCCGCTAAAGGTTTAATTACGCCCCAAAAAATCTTCTATTTTTTTTGCTGCCAAATGGTAAGAAGCCTTTAATGCTCCCACAGAAGTGCCTAAAATGTCGGATATTTGTTCATACGTTAGATCATCGTAATAACGCATATTAAATACCAGCCGTTGTTTGTCGGGTAGCCGGAGCAGTGCTTTTTGTAAAAGTTTCTGAATCTCGTCTCCGTCTAAAGTAGGGGTAGCGTCAATTTTTTCGGAGAGTTCGGCGGCCACATCGTTCAGGGGTAAAAAAAACTTACGGCGTTTCGAAGAAAGAAAGTTGAGGCATTCGTTTGTGGCAATCCGGTAAATCCAGGTATAGAGTTGTGCTTCCTGCCGGAAAGTTTCCAGGTTTTTCCAGATTTTGATAAAAGTCTCCTGGGTCAGATCATCGGCATCGTCGTGGTCAATAACCATTTTGCGGATGTGCCAGTAAACTTTTTGCTGGTATTTGCGCACCAGTTGGTTATAGGCAAAATTGCGGCTATCCGGATTAAGAAATTTTTGAACTAGTTCTTTGTCTTCCAAAGGTTGTGTATCGTCTTGCGTTATTCGTTGTTCGAATAATAGGTTATCCGAACAACGAATAACGAAGAACGAACAACGGTTTATTTGCGGGCCATAACTTTTTGGACAGCTTCCACAATTGCCCCTTCATTTAATTTATATTTTTCCATTAACTGTTCCGGCGTACCACTTTCACCGAAACTATCGTTTACTCCTACCATTTCGAGCGGCAGTGGCATTATGCGGGCAAGGAGTTGGGCAATGCTGTCGCCAAGTCCGCCGTTAAGCTGGTGTTCTTCGGCTGATACCACACAACGGGTCTTGGCTACCGAAGCTAAGATGGCTTCTTCGTCTAATGGTTTAATGGTGTGGATATTTATTATTTCGGCATCAATTCCTTGTTCGGCTAATATTTTACCGGCCAGGATAGCTTTCCAGACCAAATGCCCGGTCGCGATAATACTCACGTCTTTGCCTTCGTTCAGCAGTACTGCTTTGCCAATCTGGAAATTCTGGTCGGCGGGAGTAAAATTAGGCACCACAGGCCGGCCAAAACGCAGGTAAACGGGGCCTTCGTAGGCGGCTATGGCAATGGTAGCGGCTTTGGTCTGGTTGTAATCGCAAGGGTTAATAACGGTCATGTGGGGCAGCATTTTCATCATGCCCACATCTTCCAGAATATGGTGCGTGGCTCCATCTTCGCCCAATGTTACGCCCGCGTGAGAGGCGCATATTTTTACATTTTTGCCAGAGTAAGCTACCGATTGCCGGATTTGGTCATACACGCGACCCGTAGAAAAGTTGGCAAAGGTACCGGTAAAAGGAATTTTGCCGCCAATAGTCATGCCGGCGGCCAGGCCTATCATGTTTGCTTCGGCGATTCCTACCTGAAAAAACCGCTCCGGGAAATCTTTTTTAAATGCATCCATTTTCAGGGAACCGGTCAGGTCGGCGCACAAGGCCACCACATTGGGGTTGCTTTTACCTAATTCGTGTAAACCGGCACCAAATCCGGAACGAGTATCTTTCGACTCGGTATAGGGGAAATCTTTCATGTTTATTTCGTAAATAGTTTAACGGTTGTTGTGACAGCGGAGCGGATGGTAAAATCCTGCACATCGGTGAATTTACTGCCATTGGCAAATTTACTGCGGTAAACCAGCCGGTATCGCCCGGGCTGTAAAGGTAAATTTATTTTGCTATTCTCCTCGGGTAAATTGTAAATCCAGGTTTGCTGCCCGTGGGTACCCAGGGTATACAGGCTGCCAAAGCCTTGCAGTTCGGTGGGTAAGCTCAAAATACCTGGTGTTGGGTAAGTAATGGTGTTTACCATACCGGCCTTTATCGTTACATCATCTAAATATATCCGGGGCAAGGTCAATATTTCAATATCGTAAGTACTGGCAATATATTTTTGCCGGGAACCAAACGGCTGTGCCAGTAAAAGATTAGAATCATTTTTTTTCCGCACCAGCGCCTGCACCTGTCCGTAAGGCGAAGGACCATCCTGACGTAAATAAAGGGTGCCCTGCGGTATTTGCACCGAAAACACATTGTGCTTACCCGGTTTTATATCTAATCGGGACAACGCCGTGGGCGGTACCGTATTTATCACCAGGTCATAATCCATGAGGGCATCAATATTCAGGTTATCCGGCTGGCCGTTCTGGTTAAGGTAATGCACGTAATTGTACTCGGGTTCGTTTGTTAAAGAATTAACCAGGGTCAGGTTTACGTTGGTTTCTACGGGCCGGCCTTTATCATCTTTCAGTTCAACGGCAACGGTAGTATTGCTTAAAGCAATATCTACTACTTGTTTTAAGATAGAATTAAAGGCATTGATATCAGCGGCGTTAAAATATTGCCCAACGCACGAAAACTGGGTTTCAAACTGATTATCGGCCCCAATGCCAATAACAAAAGGGCGTAAAAATATTCGTTTTTTTTGCAATGCCAGGGAAGCCGCGCAGGGATCACCCCCGCACGATTCCAACCCATCGGTAATCATGATAATTACATTCCGGGCATATTTATCAGTCGGGAAATCATTGGCCGCCTGGGTTAACGAATAGGTAATGGGCGTATTACCTTTCGGAATAATTCCTTTTAATTTCGTGATTATTTGCTTTTCATTTCCTTCGGCAAAAGGTACCTCCAGTTTAGAGTCCTGGCAATTATTGCTTTCCCGCGCGTACAGATGGCCGTAAACCCGCAAACCCAGTTCCAGGTTCTGGTACTGCTGCAAAGAATCTACCAGCTTCGACAGTAGGTTTTTTGCTACTTCAGTGCGGGTGCGGTTTTCCCATTTAGCCAGCATACTCCCCGACATATCCAGCAAGAACAGAATCCGGGTTTTTTTGGGTAATTCCGGCCGGGCATTGGTCTGCGCCTGTCCGGTAATATTACCGATACAGGTACAGAATAGGCCAACCAGAAGAATTTTGCGGAGGGAAAACATAAGCCACCTCTATTAAAGATAGATTATTACTAGCCGTTGGAGCGGCTATTAATAATCGTCGTTGGCTTCTTTTAACTGCAATAATGCTTCCTGTAACTGCGCATCGTTGGGTGCCACGCCGTGCCACTTGTGCGATCCCATCATGAAATCAACGCCATAACCCATAATGGTGTTCATTAAAATCATAATGGGCTGGCCTTTTCCGGTTAAAGATTTAGCTTCTTCCAGGCTCGGAATCAGTTCGTTAAAATCGTTTCCATTGGTTTCAAGTACTTTCCAGCCGAAAGATTCCCATTTGGCGTGCAGGTTGCCCAGGTACATGATAGCATCGGTCGGGCCGTCTATTTGCTGACCATTCCGATCCACAATAGCAATTAAATTATCTACGCGGTGGTGCGGCGCATACATCGCAGCTTCCCAAACTTGTCCTTCGTCCAGTTCGCCGTCTCCCATCAGCACGTACACCAGGTTACTGTCTTTGTTTAATTTTTTAGCCTGGGCAGCACCGGTAGCAACCGATAAACCCTGACCCAAAGAGCCGGAGGCAATCCGGATGCCGGGTAAATTTTCTTCGGTGGCCGGGTGACCTTGTAACCGGGAATTTAACTTCCGGAAAGTAGCAAGTTCTGCTACCTCAAAATAGCCGGCGCGGGCCAGTACACTGTACCAAACCGGCGATATGTGGCCATTAGATAAGAAAAATAAATCTTCATCTTTTCCTTCCATTTTAAAATCCGGATTATGCTCCATTATTTTAAAATACAGGGATACGAGTAATTCGGTGCAGCCCAAAGAACCGCCTGGATGGCCGGAGTTAACGGCATGTACCATGCGCAGAATATCGCGTCTTACCTGGGCCGCAATTGTTTTAAGTTCTTCGGTATCTTTATTAAATGGATTCATAGCAGTTTGTATGCAGTTTTATTTAAAGCGGAAAGATGTGGAATATAATTAAATATTAAAAGGGCGCCGGACTAATTAAGGCTTTTTGGTAGAATATTTACCGGAGCATAGCCCAACCTTAAGCTTTCACTAATTGGGCGGCGTGTGCTTTGGTATCTACTTTCGTTATAATATCCTGTATGATACCTTTTTCGTCGATAACAAAGGTATAACGCAAGGTGCCCATGTATTGGCGGCCATACATCGATTTTTCCTGCCATACGCCGTAGGCTTCCACCATTTTCTTTTCGGTGTCGGATAAAAGGGTAAAGGGCAATTCAAATTTCTTTATAAATTTCTGGTGTGATTTTTCATCGTCTACACTTACCCCAATAATTTCGAAGCCTTGCTGACGCAGGTCGTAATAATTATCGCGCAGGTTACAGGCCTGCGCTGTGCAACCAGGCGTATCATCTTTCGGATAAAAATAGATAACCAGTTTGCGTCCACGGTAATCAGCTAATTTATGCACAATGCCATCTTGATCCGGCACTGCGAAATCAGGTGCTTCATCACCAATATTTAGTTTCATAGTAAAAGGTTTAAAATGCTGCCAGCCGAAAGATAGCAAAATTTCGACTTAATGTACAAATAACAATAAGCTTAATTAAAATTTATATTTTGACCCGGTAAACGCCTTCGTTGCCCATTGCATCTTTTACGCGCAACACAAAATCACCAGCCAGGGGTTCGCTTCGGTTCAGTCGTTCCGACGTCAGGGTTGCATTTTTATGTTCAAATTTCATCAACAGAAATTCGCCATTCAGTTCGGCCCTGAAAGAAGTTACGCCCGATAAATCATCACCCATTTTAAGTCTTATAACCTGCGGTGATTTGGAGAGCAACCGGATGGTGGGCGGTTTCGAATCGCTGTATATTTTAAACTTACCCAGGTTACGGGCCGAAAAAGTAATTTTATCTCCCTCCCAGGTGCCGCCTAAAAATCCTTTACTGTTGCCCCAGCCTAAATAATAAACTGCCGCTTTGCTTTTATCCAAAATAGGTTCGTTGGCCTTCAGGGTGACTTTTACCGCCTGAAACAGAGGCGTGAGCGGACTACTGATGCCGTAAATACCGTTATTATAAGAGGTATGCAAGTACAGGGTATCGAATAAGGAATTTTTATTAAATATCACGTTCAGATACCGGTTAGTAAAAGAATATTCGCTACCGGACGGAACGGCTACGTTTTGGGTAAATTTTTTGGTAACCTGGTTCCACCGGATAGAGTCGGGTAAACCGCCCCGCAAGTCGTATAGGAATACGGCATAAGAAGCCTGGGAATAGCTTGGAATTAATTCGAAACGCATTTTACCTACAAACAGCTGCACATTCTGAGGTACCCGGGCGGTGTCGTTCGCAACTACTTTTAATATATTCTCCGCTATTTCGTAACCAAAATCTGGTTTTTTAACCAACGGGCCAGGCGTATAGAAATAGGTTGGTTTCTCGCCCCGCAAGGCAAACTGCAACGTGGTGGTATTTTGATGCGAATCTTTTAAAACAATACTAATTTGGTGGGTCTTACCGGGGGTTACCCGCCATTTGCCCCGGCCAGGGCCCGTTTGGTAAATAGGTAAAAGGTTACCATCGTCGATGTAGCACTTCTGAAAGTTTTTGCCGGTGGTTTTATAGTTTTCGTAATTTATATGCCAGGAAACGTGCCGGTTATAATCAAAGGGTACCCCATCAATTAAATGGTTGTAAAAGAGCTTGCCATCAATCAGAATATCTACCTGTTGTACGCCATTTTTATTCAAGGCCTGCGAGAGGCGGTCGTAAGCCAGTACTTCCAAACCCAACAATCCGTTTGCGGTCAAGGTATCGGGGAGCACGTAGTGGGCACCACTTTTTACCGGGGTAAACTCGAAGCGGCCAAACCGGTTGTTTACCCGGCCATCAATCGAAAGGGTTTTGAGGGCAATAGCCGAAAAGGAGGGGGGCACATCATCCTTAATTTCGGCGAAACTATATTTCAGCGGGTTCAGGAGGTTATTCTTTTCGTCGCGCACTTCAAAATGCAAATGGGGCCCGGCCGACCCGCCGGTATTACCGGATTTTGCCAGTTCATCACCCTTCCGGATGGGGAACATATCTTTCGGAATATTTAACCGCAGTTCAAAGGATTCCTGTTCGTAATGTTTGTGCAACACGTAATCGGCAATGGCCGGCGAAAAAGTTTCGAGGTGGGCGTAAGTAGTTACCAGTCCGTTGGGGTGGGTAAGGTACAGCATGTTGCCGTAGCCGTACGTAGAAACTTCGATGCGGGAGATATACCCGTCGGCAGCCGCAAATACAGGTAAGCCAATCACCTGGTTGGTTTTGATATCGATACCGCCATGAAAGTGATTCGGACGGATTTCGCCCATACTGCCGGCTAAAAAATTTTGCTGGCCCGGCATAATCGGGAACTGGAAATAGCCGGTCGGGATTAAATCCGGCGTATACTCTAACT
>JAQBNV010000435.1 GCA_028288395.1 Adhaeribacter sp.
GCATCAGGTTTTTCAGTTTAAGGTGTGAAACCGGGTCGAGGCCCACGGAAGGTTCATCAAAAATGAGAATAGCGGGATCAAACATAAAAGCCAGGATGGCATTTACTTTCTGTTTCGTGCCGCCGGACAAGTTCTTCAATTTCTTATGCCGGGAATCTTCCAGGTTGAAGAGCGTAATATATTTTTCTTCGGAAGCAGGAGTTTTGCGGATATCTTTCGTCATCCGCAATAATTCCGCCATCGTCAGGTTTTCGGGGAAACGGGCAATTTGCGGCATATAGCCAATCTGGCTTTTGTAGCGCCAGTTGTCTTTAATATCTTCATTATTGATTAATATCTGGCCCTTATCCGGCAGGGTTAAACCCAATATACTTTTAATCAGGGTGGTTTTGCCAGAGCCATTGGGCCCCAGAAAGGCATAAATCCTCCCTTGCTCCAGTTCTAAATTTATTCCCTGCAGCACAGGCAGTTTGCCAAAGGCTTTGTGAATATTTTTGATTTCTATCATGACTTCAAGCTATTTAGGCGGGTACTCGGCGCATCATCCCGAACATTATCCGGGGTTAATACGGGGGCAACTTTTTCAATCAGCTCCAATAAATCCACAAACATACTTCGGAGTAATACAATGGATGCCGGAATATCTTCGAGCAGGTAGGCAAATAATGTTACAGGTTTGTGCGGCACATCGCCAATGCCATCGCGGTCCAGGTCGTAGCCGGTATAACTACTCCAGAAGTTACCGGTAAAAGTATTATCGCTGCTGTAGTTATTACTGGTGCTGATTTCGAAGGTATTCTGAATAAAATTATTATGTTTAAAGGCCATGTTTACGCTGCTACCCAGCAGGCGTACGGCCCAACCATTATTCCGGAATTCGTTGTTTTTTATTTCCAGGCGCGTGCAGCCTTCGGCGTAAATACCCGTGGTATTCTGCCGGAAAATATTGCGTTCGATGCGGCTATCGGCAATATCTTTCAGCAGGATGCCGTAAGCAGCGGCGCCCCAGTTATGTTCAAAAATATTGTCATTCATGTGAATATTCCGGGAATACATGACAGCAATGCCGGAACCGTTGCGGGCAAACCGGTTGTGCTCGTAGCGGTTATTATCAGCAAACATAAAGTGCAAACCGTAGCGTAAATTGCCGCTGCTGCTATTCCCTTTTACCAAACTATTGCCGGCACTTTCGAAATAGATGCCATCGCGATGCCCCGAAACTTTATTCCGGATGACGGATATGGCATTGCTGCGCCAGATATGAATGGCATTACCCGAGGTAGACTCTTTTTTGGCTTGCCCCCGGATAATATTATTTTTTACCAGGCAACTTTCCGCCCGCTCAATATATACCCCATAATAAGTATTCAGGATAATATTATCCCGCACCGTTATTTTACTCCCCCGCACAACCCGAACGGCCGCATAATTTTGCACGAAGCTTTCCTCTACGTTCCGGATGGTCAGACCGGCAATTAAAACGTTATTGGCCTCGATTGTAAAAAGGCCTTTTTTAAAACCGGCATCCAGCACCGGCTGTTGCCGCCCAATAATGGCCAGTGGTTTATTAATCCGGATATTATTTTCG
The DNA here is from genome assembly GCA_028288395.1 of Adhaeribacter sp. GTDB lineage: Bacteria > Bacteroidota > Bacteroidia > Cytophagales > Hymenobacteraceae > Adhaeribacter. The sequence goes on from JAQBNV010000435.1 coordinate 1,589, forward strand.
CGGTACAGGCCCGGAGCTACCCAAATGGTATCGTAAGGTTTAGCCAGGCTTACCGCCTCTTTTACCGTACGAATCTGACCAGTGGGGCTAACCCTTATGCTCCTACCCTCGGCCGTACTAATGGCACAACCAGCCAGCATTATTACCACCAGGGAGGAATAAACCAGATACTTAACCAATATATTAATTAAAGCCACCATACTTTACCGGTTGCGCCTTTCGGCCATGTTATTTACCGCAGGCTTTTTAACCGGCCCGCAGCTTAAATTTGGAAATATTAATTATTCCCAGCCCTTACCTCTTCTACCTTTAGTTTCAGTACCTGGAGCCAGGAAAGGAGTTTGCCGTTTTTTTCCTGCGCCATGGCCGCCGCGCCGGCCTGGTCGGCAAAGGCCGTCAGGTTCAGGCCCATCGGGCTGGGCTGGTGCTCGCTTTGCATATAGGTTGCTTCGTGGGCATTCATAAACTGGCCGGGACGTTCAAAGTCCGTTACCAGCAGCAGTTCGGCTTCAGGTTGGGACTTCTCCTGCACATAAGCTGCCAGGCATTCGATCGAATCAAACTTAAAAGCTTTCCCCTTTTTGGTTACCAGTTCGGCGCCGTAGCGGTTATCCGAAATCGTCATCTGGCAATGGTGGCAATTCTCACTGCCATAGGCGATGGCCTGGGGTTCGGCGGTGCAGGACAAAAGCAGCAAACTGCTGGCTACTACCGTTCCTTTAACTATTCTGGTAACCGGCAGCTCGCCGGACAGCGGCTTTCTTTTATAAGCAAAATAAACGGCCAAGGCCGTAAATAAAACCGCCAAACCGAAAGCATAGCCACCTAAATCAGGGAAAGAGGAAGCGGTGATATTTAATAAGCTTTTATACCCCAGAAAAGGAGGCGAATAATTCATGCCGGGTACAATAATAGGGGCTTTAGGGTCTAGATTACTGCCAAATTTATCTAACCAGAAATAAAAATCGGCTAAACCCACTACTCCGGCGGTTATTAATACCCCGGTATAGAACACCAGGGCTTTCCGGTTCTGCCAAGCCAGCACTGTTAAACCTAGCGAAATCAGACCAGCCACGATGTAGCCCATAATATTCAGTTCCACAAAAGACTCCGGACTGATAGCGGCCATGCCAATGTAATGATTCAAGATATTAATATTCTGGATGGTAAAATCATCGGTGCCGGTGAGTTGGTTTATCCAGATATACATATCCAGGCCATCGGGATATTGCGGCGCTTCGAGCCGGATGTGCCAGAGCGGCACAAAATATACCGCGGCTAACAAACCACAGCTAATCAGAAGGAACAGACGTGAAATATTGTTCATGGCTGGTTATTGTTTAACTAATGAACTAAAAAGATTAGCCCGGCTAAGCCTGCCGCTAAAGCATTCTTTGCCGGGCTAATAGTTAAGATAAATTAAATGGCTGGTTTCTTTTTTTCACCCAACCAGGATTTAAGCGGTGTGTTGGCGCCTTTAGCCGATACGCGGGCATAGCCCTGCATTTCCTGGTGTAAAGCCGAGCAAAAGTCGGTACAGTAGAAAGGCGTAACACCGGTTTTGGTCGGAACCCACTTCAGGGTTTTGGTCTGGCCTGGCATTACTAGCAGTTCCGCGTTTTGGTTACCCATTACCGCGAATCCGTGGGGCACATCCCAGTCCTGCTCCAGGTTGGTAAGGTGAAAATATACCTCATCCCCTAGGTGAATGCCTTCAATATTATCCGGGGCCAGGTGGCTGCGGATGGCCGTCATGTACACGTGTACCTGGTTGCCTTTGCGTTCTACGCGGGTGTCCGCTTCTTTTTTAGTAGCGTGCGGATGGGTATTTTCGTCGAGGCGATAGAATTTTTTTGAATTTTTAACTATCATTTCGGCTTTAATGGCCTGCGCATAATGGGGTTCTCCGAAAGTAGGAAAGTCGAGTAAGAGCTTCATTTTATCACCGCTGATATCAATTAACTGGGCACTTTGAGACAATTCCGGTCCGGTGGGCAGGTAACGATCTTTTGTGATTTTATTCATGGCCAGTAAATATTTACCATCCGGATTCTGCGTATCGCCGCCCGGTATCATTAAGTGACCAATGGAATAATAAACCGGAATCCGGTCCAGTACTTCGCGTGATTTCACATTCCATTTTACCACTTCCGAAGACACAAACATAGAAGTATACGCATTGCCTTTATTGTCGAATTCGGTGTGCAGCGGGCCCAAACCTGGTTTTTGCACTTCGCCGGCCAGCACGCTTTCGTATTTTAATACCGGTATGCCATTAATGGTATTATCAAAAGACTTATTCTCAATGGCTTTTATCATTTTTGAAAAGGAGTGCACCGGAATAACGGCTGCCAATTTACCACTTACCACAATATTCTCCCCAGTTGGGTCCACATCCACGCCGTGCGGCGATTTTGGTACCGGAATCAAATACATCATGCCGGGGCAGTCTTCGGGCAACAATACCCGCACCGTTTTTTTATGCGTAGAGGTGGCAATATGTGATTTTTCGTCGAGTTTGTTGTGGTAATAATTAGCCGGAATCTCTTTCGCCTTTCCCTGGCGGGCGTATTCGGCTGCTTTTTTCCAGTTAATAGCCGCCAGATAATCTTTGTCGTTCTGCGAAGCCCACATTTCTTTCAGTGTACCGGCTTTTTCGGTGTTGTAAGAAGTAAAGAACATCCAATCGGCCGATGGACCTTTGCCGCCGTTTGCTAAGTCAAAGTCAAAGCCCGGAACCAAAATTTGGAAGTCAATTTCCATATCGCCTTTTTCCTTATCTACTTTAATAAAAGAGAGGGAGGCCCGAAATTTATCTTTGTAAGTATCCAGCGGCACGTCCTGAATACCGCTCCCATCGCTAGCAATCGGCACGCTAAAACGGGTGCCTGCTACCACGTATTCGGTATTATCGGTGGGGTACGGTGAGCAGTGCTGGCCGGCACTGTTCGGAATCTCAATTATTTCCACGGTTTCGAAAGTGCTCAGATCTAACCGGGCAATCCGGGGCGTATTATTGCCGTTTACAAATAGCCAGCGGCCATCCGGTTTCCCATTCGTCCGGGACAATTTCGGGTGGTGTAAATCATCCCAGGGAATCTGGCCAAACGAAGTGTTCAGCATCGGCTTTGACTCTTCGGAATAACCATAACCGTTTTCAGGGTTCACCGAAAACACGGGTATCACTTTCAACAGACGGCCCGAAGGCAGACCGTATACGTCGACCTGGCCGTTAAAACCACCAGACAGGAAAGAATAATATTCATCGTGCTCACCGGGTGCCACGTATACTTTGCTGGCCGCATCCGAACTGATGGCCGAGTCCTTGGCCAGGCTAGACCCTTTCTGACAACTGGTAATAGCTGCTGTTCCCATAAATAAACTCAGGGCACAGACCAGGGAGCTTTTATGCAATATTTTCATGATGTATAATTATGTTAGGATTATATTTTTAGAATAATTAGAATAAAATAAAAAGTTTTATTTCTTCGGTTGCGTTCTGAAATATTCCAGCACCGAGCGCGCTTCTTCTTCGGTTAAGTTCTGGTTTGGCATCTGGGTCATAAACGCCGCTAGCAATTCTTTGGCAGTGGAATCCTGCTGCACCATTTCCTGCGGATTCAGGACCATGTTCATAATCCACTCCGGCTTGCGCCGTTCAGCTACTCCGGCCAAATCCGGCCCCACATACTTTTCACCAAACTTATGACAAGCCGTACA
>JAQBNV010000532.1 GCA_028288395.1 Adhaeribacter sp.
CATCATTGGAAATTGACTTTATCCCAGTTGAGTATTATGTTTGATGATAGAATCAAACTTCATCTGAAAAACCAGTAAATCATATCTGACACAGTTCTCTAAACACTCCCTTAAACAGCAGCAAAAAACGATTTCAGGAGGTATTATTAATATTATATTTATCTCCTTACAACCTACTATTTAATCTATTTCACTGCTGGATTACTATTGCCTAACCGGCCCGCATCAGGCTAAAGTTTTAAGCAGGCTTATTATTCGCGTAGCTTATCCAATAGTTCACCTACTAATTTAGCTTCTTCCGGGCTCAGACCATTGTACTGCTGATCGAATTGCGCAATTATAAAATCGGTTCGGGAAAGCAACTCAAGACCCTTGGGCGTAATTACAATATCAACTTTCCGGCGGTTGTCCTGGCACTGGCCCCGATCTACCAATTTCTTATCCAATAATTTATCTACCAGCCGGGTAGAATTCGACATGCGATCCATCATCCGCTCCTGAATCATGCCCAGGGTACTCGGGTTTGGATACTGGCCCCGCAAAATCCGGAGAACATTGTGCTGCTGCAAAGAAATTCCGAAAGGCCGCAACTGGCTGGAAACATTTTTTTGGACCCAATTACCGGTAAACATAATATTAACGATCATGCGGTGATAGGGGCTGGCAAAACTTTTCTTCTGCTTCAATTCTTCTTCGAGTTTCATAGCATTTGGTGTTAGTGGTTAATGGATTCTGGTTAAGATATTACTTTAAAATAAAGTACTGTACAAAGTAAATTCCAATACCTTGAAAAGTACCTTATTATAAATAAATAATAACGATTTAATATTTTAGGGCAGTTTACAGGAAATTAAAAAAGGTTTCGTCCAGCCAGACGTTGTTCAGGATTATGCAAGGAAAAACTGTTTTAGATTTCCCGGTAGGTTACTTAAATTAGTAGCAAAACCAAAGCAGACAAATCATTTTTTACCACCAGACAGGAGCCAAGAGCTATGCATATAGATCGATGTATAGGAAATCCTGTTAAAAGCCTGTCCAAAGCGTCCGGGAAGGACGCTTTCCTGGTCTAAAAACGCTCGGTCAGGCGGCTAGTGGCTAATCTAATGGGGAGATAAAATTTGGTTTTCTGGCTGCTACCAGGCGCGCTTCTGGTTTCGGGCCGATAATTTATAGCGGTAAAGTTGCCTTGGAGGCCATTACACTACCGCCACATCGTCTTCATCGAGCTCCTCTACAGTTGGTTTTTCAAATAAGGTACGCGATAAGGCCGCCGCTGCTAATCCTCCGAGTAAGTACCAGGCTACGGTCATAACCTTTGTTTGGGGCGTTCGGCCACTGGGTTCGGTTCCCAGCCCTAATGGCCCCGGCAGCACTACGCCTCCTACTCCGGCCAGGGCTCCTAAAGCCGCTCCCCGCAACCAGGCTTTCCGGCCGGTACCTGTCAGGCTGTAATAAATGGCATTCGACAAAATATCACCGATAATAGAATACTGAAATAATTTATTTTCATCCGGCGGTTGTTCATCCATTTTATACATACCCCGGGCAATGGCCCGCATACCCAGTACATCCATGCGCGGGGCATTGGGAATAAACCGTCGGGCTGTTTCATGCACAATGGTTAAAGCAATAGCACCGGTAAGGCCGCTGGCCACCGATATTAAGGATTTTCTTAGAAGGTGCGTTTTTGGTTTTTTCATAGGTGTCTAGTTGGTTCTGGAAGTATTCTAGAATTATACGTATTCCGATTGTACAAGTAATTTAAATATATCAAATATAATATTTAACAAGGTGCCCTTCTCTGGCACTTGCTTTTAATATTTTATAGCCCAAATTCCGTTGACGGCTTTTCGGTTCCTGATCTACTTCCTGACAATAATGCTAATACTGCCACTACGCTCCAGAAAAGCATTTTCTATGTCTTTCAGTTCAACGGATTTACCATTGCTGCGCATGGCTTCTTCCAAATCGTTTTGGGTTATCCGGTGTTTATTCATCTGGTCGTTCAAAAGTTCGCCATTCTTAACCAGTTGTTGCGTTTTTCCTTTTATAAAATTTCCGATGCTGCTGTGGCAAGCCAGGGAGGCTAAGATGCGGTGTAACGCAACCAGCACCAAGCTGGTAAATACCGTTGGCAGAAACGGTGCATTTCCGGTTATGGCCCGGCTCAGAACCGACCCCATTATTACGCCTAAGGCAATATCAAAAGCCGAATTTTTACTAAATATTCGTTTATCACCAAACCGGATGAGTAATAACGTTAATAAAAAAATAAAAATGCCTCTGGTGCTCATCTGCCACCAATTAATGGCGTTGGAGTCCGGGCCAATAATGTCGCGCAATAATTCTTCCATAGTGGTTTTACGGGTATTACTGATAAAGAAGAACGAGGGCCTGCAGACGAAGGTTATATCTTTTAAGGGGTGCGTTGGCTTTTTCCCGGGGAAAATTGGCGCGACAGCATATTTAACTTAAAAAGATGAACGAGTTATTTAGATAAAAAACAAAAAGCCCGGCTTATGAAACAGCCAGGCTTTTTGTTTGCAAAATTAAAATCTTTATGACGGATCGTAAGAATTGCTCCGACGTGCTGCGTGGGCAGTACTACCGGAACTAAAATTGCTTTTTGAGCGCGATGATAAATACCAGGCGCCAGCCGCTATCAAGGCTCCACCAAGTACTTTTTGGGTGGTGCTCATGTTTTTAACTTTAGAAGCAGCCGTATTTCCGTATTGCTTCCACGACTCCGGAATATTATTCAGGTTCACGTTACCTAACAACGAAGTAGCTTTATCTACCAGGCTGCCAGCATCGTTCTGGTTAGTAATGCCCCCCATTGGATTTTGTCCAGGATTATTCATTTGATTTTCCATAGTTCTGTTTTTTTAAATAAATTAGTTGATTAAATAAAAATATTCCTTAAATAATATATTCAACAGCACAACTAGCGCAGCGTATTAGATTAAGGGAGAACTTTTTATCGCAAAAACAAGACTTTTGTTACACCCGAGCGTATTTTTATTTTAATAAATCCAAAACTAAGCGTCTTTTATTCCGGCAGTTCTAATTTATACCAACCCGGTTTATCATGTCCGCCCCAGCCTATTTTCGTAACCATTATTTATTTTAAATTATGCTGCCAGGCACCGGGGTGCGTTGTGTTTTTAAAGATTTGCGCGTTACTTTAAACGACCGTGCTAAAACGCTACCGGCTTTAAAGCAAAGGGTTAACTATAACTTCGGCACTATTTGTGCTATACCTTAAAAGGTTTATTTTAAACTGTTAGAAACATCGGTATTTTCCGGTATTGCGTGAGGCAAATATTTGCTTGCAGGATTTAACACTAATTTTTAATCGGCCTGCAGGCAATGAAAAACAATTTGTAGCTTTACCTGTTATTATTTTCCTTGCTATGATGTCGTACGCCGATTTTATTACTAATATTTCATTCCGGTTTTTACAGCCTCACACAAAACAACCAATAGGGATAGGAACTTTAAAACGGACCTTACCCAAGCTAGGTCTTTCACCGGATGTGCTTAATACTGTATTGCCAGAACAGGATACCGAAATTAAGGAAAAGCTGAAAGAGGTTTGTAAGGTACCACGCATGTCGACGTTTGCGGTTGGGGCAATGATTAACCGGGCGGTGGCGCAGATGGCTCCCGGCGAAGTTTTTGTAAACATTGGTGTTTGGAACGGGTTTACTTTTTTATCGGGCGTAGCCCACAACCCGGATCAGATTTGCATAGGGGTAGATAACTTTTCGCAGTTTGGCGGCCCGCGCGAAGCTTTTATGAAGCGGTTTAACCACCTGAAAAGTCCGAATCATTATTTTTATGACATGGATTACCAGGAATATTTCACGCAGATACACCAGGCTAAAATTGGATTTTATATCTACGATGGCGGTCATAAGTACGAAGACCAGTTAAGAGGATTAAAGGTGGCCGAACCTTATTTTTCAAAAAACTGCCTTATCCTGGTAGATGACACGAACTGGAAAGATCCGCACCAGGCTACCCTGGATTTTATGCAGACCAGCCAGAACCAATACAAACTTTTGCTGGACCAGAAAACATACCGCAACGGCCATCTTACTTACCATAACGGCGTTATGGTTTTTCAGCGGGTGAGCTAGTAAGCTTAAAACCGGCATTACTGTACTGTTGCTGACAATTATCTGAAATATTAAAAACCCGACAGGGTGATTTTACCGTAAGTAAACCAGCGCAAATTCAATGCGCAAGAAAGTATCTATATGTTCGTTACATAGCGGCTTGGGAGCGGCGCTTTAAGCGCAAGACGTTTTACACAAAAGCCTGTGTATCTTATAATCTTTTAAATGAGCACAAACATGGCAAACTACCAATGTACAATCGATTTACCTATGCCCTCGCCGGACTTATCGCCGCAGGAGGTAATTGGGCTGATAATGGAATCTTTGCGCCAGAACGACAAGGAGGATATCGGCATAGAAACCACTTTTAATTTTGCTTCACCGGCCATTAAACGAGCCACTGGTCCTCTGGTTAATTATATTCAACAGTTTAAAAAGCCTTTGTTTCACCCCATCCTCAACTTTTCCTCTTACAAAACCAGCGATTTGGTTT
>JAQBNV010000421.1 GCA_028288395.1 Adhaeribacter sp.
GCCAGCGTATTGAGCAGGTTGGTTTCATAGCGGTTAAGGGGCTCATAAATCAGCGTTACACCCTGGTTCTCTGCCTGTTTCCCCAGCTCGTTAAGACCGCCGGCCAGCCAGGCCAAAGCCTGCTCCCGTTCCACACCCGGTACTATATTGCCCTGCATGGAACCTATAATTGCCGGGGCACCAAAACGGGCGCCAAAAGCTATCATGTCGCTAATAAATTTAATAGCCTGTTCCCGTATAGCCTGGTCCGGATCGGTCAGGGTTAAACCCTTTATTACCTTGCCGGCCCCGGTACCCACTGCGGCCAATTTTAGGTTATGTTTTTCCAGCAGGGCGGCCAATATTTCCGGCTCGATGGCATCGGCGGCAGCGGTAAAAAGTTCGATGCCGTCAAAACCCAGTTCCGCAGCCCGGGCAATACTCGCTTCCAGGTTTTCCCAGAAAATCCAGGGGCCGGTTTTTATTTGGGGCACTAACGCAATGGTAACACAGGATTTAATCATAAATGCTTATCTGTCAAAATCAACCATTATTTTGGTAATCGGCCCCGGGTTTTCCGACCATTCGGCCAGTGCCGCGCCGGCCTCATCAACCGAAACAACTTTGCTGATAACTTCCTGCACCGGGAATTTGCCTGCTTCCAGGTAGCTGATAACGTCCGGAAATTCGCCGAGGCAATTGCGGGAACCCAGAATCTCAATTTCTTTCCGGACAAAAATGCCGGTATTGAATTCGGCTGGTTTTTTGGCGTAACCAATGCACACCACCCGGCCGGTGTAAGCCACTTCTTCTACGGCGGCCCGGTACGTGGCGGGGCTGCCTACGGCTTCGATAATTACATCCGGACCGTCGCCATTTGTTATCTGCATCAGGGCTTCGTGTAAATCAACTTTGGTGGTATTAATGGTATGCGCCACGCCTATTTTCTTTGCAATTTCCATCTTGGAATCATCGATATCGATGGCGATAACTTCGGCCCCGCGGCTAACCGATGCCGCCAGGGCTCCCATGCCCACAATGCCGCACCCAATTACCGCCACCCGGTCCTGAGCCGAAACCCGGCCCCGGGCCACCGCATGAAAGCCTACCGTCAGCGGTTCTACCAAAGCCAGCTCCCGGAGCGATAATTTCTCGGAAGTAAATAAATTCTGCCAATGGATGGCGATATAATTGGTCATGGCGCCGGGCCGCCTCACGCCCATGGTTTTGTTGTCCTGGCAGGCATTGGGGCGGCCTTTGCGGCAGGAGACGCAGGTGCCGCAGTTTAAGTAAGGATAAAGCGTAACCTTCATGCCGGGTCTAAAATCTGCCGGCACCTTATTGCCTACCTGTTCAATAGTAGCACCAACCTCGTGGCCCAGAATATTGGGGTATTCCTGCAATTCGAACAAACCCCGGTAGCCATTCAGATCGCCGCCGCAGAAACCCACCATCCCAATCCGCAGCAATACTTCTTCGGGTCCCGGAGCCTGCACTGTAATTTCCCGGACCTCCGTTTTACCGGGTTCAACTAAAAATAATGCCTTCATAATTATTTAGTTAATATTTCTCTTTTAGGAATATTATTCTTCGGGTTTCCCTCAAACCACATCTGGTTTTTAACCGGGGCTACCATCTTATTTATTTTAGTCATCAGTTCCTCGGGTATTTGAATATCCAAAGCCCCCAGATTCTGCTTTACGTGCCAAGGCTCAGATATTCCGACAATGGTAGTAGCAATATCCGGATGACTTACTGCATACTTTATGGCCACATCGCTTAATCGTAACCCATAAGATTTACATAGCTCCAATAATACCGGCTGCATATCTTTAACGGCTTGCGGTGAGCGATGCCAATCAGGAGGGGGCATATCTGATAAAATCCGTTGCAACAAGGGGCCGGCATTCATCAGGCCAAAACCCTTTTGTTTTGAGAGCGGTACTAATTCGTCGTTAATTTCGTCTTCGAGCAAATTATAGTGCGCCCAGGAAAGCACCGTGTCTACGTCTACCTGCCGGGCAATATCGGCCAGGTAGCGCACGGGCAATCCCGTAATACCTATATAGCGGGCTTTGCCCTGTTCCTTCACTTTCTGGGCGGCCGGAATAGCCTCGTTTAAAATTTGTTCCCGGCTCACAAACTCAATATCGTGTAGTTGGTAAATATCAACGTAATCGGTTTTAAGCCGAGTTAGGGATTCGTCGATGCTTTTTAAAATCCGGTTGTAGGAGAAATCAAAATCTTCGTACCGGCCGCATTTGGTGGCCAGGAATATATTTTGTCGCTTACCCGCCAGTGCCTTCCCCAGCCGTTCTTCGGCCAGGTTATAGCCATAAAAAGGAGCTACGTCAAAAAAGTTGATGCCCTGGTCAATGGCCATATGTACCGCTTGTATGCCTTCCTGCTCGTCGGCTACTTCAAATACATTACCCAAAGGCGATGCCCCGAAACCCAGCACAGAAACGTCCATATCGGTTTTTCCTAATCTGCGATATTCCATATATTACTTTCTAGCGTTAATCTTTTGTCATCCATCGGGATAGTTGCTTATTTGATAAATCTGAATATCCATTTGTCATTTGCCGGCAATCGAACCCCTGGATTCAAATATTACCTGCCGTTAGACAGATAAGGTTTTTAATTTAAGTAAATTTTTCAGGATGACACCTCTTAAAAAGAAAAAAGCCTTCGCAATTTTATGCTAAGGCTCTTTTATACTAAATATTACCGTAGGAATTACCGGTTATCTGGCCGCGGTGGATATTGCCGCAGAATATTGGTCACAATCTGATGAACTTTCTCTTCGCTGATGTTGCGGTTACCAACTTCGGTTTCGCCTACCCCGCGCCACAGTAATTCTTTTTTACTGGCGTTAACCATGTCAATGGTTATGGTGCCTTCTTTATATTGCTGTACGGTGGCTCCCATGCCAAACGGATAACCATAATAGCCATAACCATAAGGGGAGGTGTTGCGGTAGCGCTGCTGATTCGAAACGTTAACGGAATAATTAATCAATACATCCGGGTTTTCGGTCGTATAGGTCATGCCCTGGTTTTTCAGCTGCGTCTCAATGGCCCGCTTCATGCGCTTATCAAAAAAGGTATCGTACCCTACCGAATCGGATTTGGTTTTTACTTTATCGGTATACCAGCCAAATGTTTTAAACTCCCGGAAGTTAGTGGCAATATCATAATCGCTGCTAACATTTAAACCGGGCGAACAGGATGCCAGGAATACAAATAAGAATAATATTAAAATACTACTATATTTTTTCATCTCTGATTAGGTTTATGTTAAATTAATGCTATTTGTTTATAGCAATAATGAGACCATTTTTTATAAAATTTTCACGACGTTTTCTATCTGCAGTGATATTTAATAAAGGTTTTGGTATAGATGCTGGTTTAATATTTACCCTGATGGAGTAAAAATTAAAAGCCCGGTCACTGCTGGGTGACCGGGCTTTTTACAGGAGATTTTTAACGGATAATATTACTCAATGCCGGTGGCGGTAGCGGCTACTTCCGGTTGGGCATAGGCTTCGAGCGGCGTGCAGCTGCAAATCAGATTACGGTCGCCGTAGGCGTTATCTACACGGCTAACGGCCGGCCAGAACTTAGAGGTACGGGAGAATTCGTACGGATAAACGGCTTTTTCGCGGGTATAAGGCCGTTCCCAGTTTTCGGCTAAAGCTATCTGCGCGGTGTGGGGGGCATTTTTCAGCACGTTGTCTTTCTGGTCGGCGCGGCCTTCTTCCACTTCCCTGATTTCTTCCCGGATGGCGATCATGGCTTCACAGAAGCGGTCCAGTTCTTCCTTCGGTTCGCTTTCGGTGGGCTCTACCATCAAAGTGCCCGGTACCGGGAACGATACAGTAGGAGCATGGAAACCGTAATCCATCAGGCGCTTGGCAATATCTTCTACTTCTATGCCCGCTTTTTTGAAAGACCGGCAGTCCAGGATCATTTCGTGGGCGCAATGCCCGTTGGTGCCGGTATACAACACCGGATAATGGTTCTGCAGTCGGGCTTTGATGTAGTTGGCGTTTAGGATGGCAAATTTGGTGGCTTCGGTTAAGCCTTCGCCGCCCATCATCGAAATATACGCGTAGGAAATTGGCAGAATGCTGGCGCTGCCCCACGGGGCTGCCGATACCGCCGCAATGGCCTGGTTACCGCCGGTAGGTATTACGGCATGGCCCGGTAAAAACGGTACCAAATCCGCTACCACGCCAATCGGGCCTACACCGGGGCCGCCGCCGCCGTGCGGAATACAAAAGGTTTTATGCAAGTTCAGGTGGCACACGTCTGCCCCAATATTAGCCGGACTGGTCAGGCCGACCTGGGCATTCATGTTGGCGCCATCCATGTAAACCCGGCCACCGTTCTCGTGAATCAGCTGGCAGATTTGAATGATACTTTCCTCGTACACGCCGTGGGTTGATGGGTATGTTACCATCAGGCAGGAGAGGTCGTTTTTATGGGCTTCGGCTTTGGCGCGCAAATCGGCAACATCAATATTACCGCTTTCGTCGCATTTTACCAGTACTATTTTCATGCCGGCCATGGCGGCGCTGGCGGGGTTGGTACCGTGCGCCGATGTTGGTATTAAAGCTACATTGCGGTGGTGATCGCCGCGTGCTTCGTGGTACGCCCGGATAACCATTAAGCCGGCGTATTCGCCCTGGGCACCGGAATTAGGTTGCAGCGATACACCCGCAAACCCGGTAATCTCGCATAACCAGCCTTCCAGATCGCTGAATATTTGTTTATAGCCCTGGGCCTGGTCGGCGGGAGCAAAGGGGTGCATGTTGCTGATTTCGGGCCAGGTAATCGGCGTCATTTCGGCCGTGGCGTTCAGCTTCATGGTACAGGAGCCCAAGGGAATCATTCCGTGGGTTAAAGAAAAATCTTTATTCTCGAGGTACTTCATGTAGCGCAGCAACTCACTTTCGGAGTGGTAGCGGTTAAATACGTCGTGCTGCAGGTAAGTAGTTTGCCGGACCAGCGCGTTGGGCCAGTTGGTTTCTACCTCCTGCGGCAATTCCGAAATATTGGCCGCGCCGGTTGGCTTGTTCATTACTTTCGAAAATACCGCTACCAGTTCCTGCAAATCACTTAAATCTGTGTTTTCATTTAGGGAGATGCAGATAAAGTTACCCGCTAAATAACGCAGGTTTATCTGGGCTGCTTCGGCTTCGCGGCGAATGGCCTCTTGCAGTTCCGGGCTTTCTATCCGTATTTTCAGCGTATCGAAATAATATTTATTTACCTGTTCCAGGCCTAATTCCTGCAGGGCTTGCTCGAGGAGTTGCGCAAGCAGGTGAATATTCAGGGAAATATATTTGAGTCGGCGCGGGCCGTGATAAACCGCGTACATACCGGCAATAACCGATAATAAAACCTGGGCGGTGCAAATATTGGAAGTAGCTTTTTCGCGGCGGATGTGCTGCTCGCGGGTTTGCAGGGCCATGCGGTACGCTTTATTGCCGTGCGCATCTACCGACTGCCCAATAATCCGGCCCGGAATATTGCGTTTAAAAGCATCTTTGGTGGCAAAATAGCCGGCATGCGGTCCACCGTAACCCATTGGTACCCCAAAACGCTGGCTCGAACCCACGGCCACATCGGCTCCCATTTCGCCCGGAGGAGTCAATAAGGTCAAACTTAATAAATCGGCAGCTACAGCCACAAAAATATCGCTGGCGTGGGCTTGCTTAATAAAATCAGTGTAGTCAAAGGCTTCGCCCTCGGCACCGGGATATTGTACCAGGGCACCAAATATGGTTTCGTCGGTTAAGTCTGTTTCGTGGTGGTCGCCTACTACCAGTTCAATGCCCAGCGGCGTAGAGCGGCTTTTAAGCACATCCAGGGTTTGGGGCAGCACCTGCTCCGACACAAAAAAGCGGGTAGCTGCTTTACGGGTACCTTTGCGCTGGGCATAAAACATGCCCATGGCTTCGGCTGCAGCGGTGGCCTCATCTAGCAACGACGCGTTGGCAATTTCCATCCCGGTCAGGTCAATTACCATGGTCTGGTAATTAATCAGCGCTTCGAGGCGTCCCTGGGCTATTTCGGCCTGGTAAGGGGTATAGGCAGTATACCAACCCGGGTTTTCGAGAATATTACGCTGTATAACCGGCGGTAAAACGGTATCGTGGTAACCCAGCCCAATGTAAGACCGGAAAACTTTATTTTGCTGGGCGATTTTCTTGAATTTTTTCAGGAAATCGCGTTCAGATAATGCCGCCGGAATATTCAGGGGCTTTTTCAGTCGGATGGCCGCCGGTACGGTTTCATCAATTAACTGGTCCAGCGAATCAACCTTGATGGTTTTAAGCATGGCCTGAATCTGATTTTTAACGGGGCCGTTGTGGCGCTCTTTAAAAATATCGGCAGGCTTTATTTTATGCGACATATAGGAATATTATAAACTGAGCGTTAGAATTTATCTTATCGGAATAAGATTATAACACAAAAGTAACGGGAATAATTTAGAAATTTAAGCCGGAGGAGTTATTTTCCCGGGTCATGCTGGGTATAAAACTTTTATAATATTCAGGTGTTAAATAGCATCGGCACCTCCTTAAAAACCCGGTAGCGTGGTAATTGTTTCGATACCGGAGCCCGGGGGTATTTTATTGCCCGGTATAGTGGTTTTAAAAAGTAAATCATACCGGGTGCTCTGACTGCCAATATTTTAAACTTGCCCGTTGAATATTTCTCGTGAACGGCATACTTGTTTTCTTATGGGATTTTGTCTAACCTGTAGCGGAAATTAATAGCTTTGCATCTGGTTTTAAAACCTGATTGCCGCCGCGTTGTATAATTCCCGCAGAATTCTTATTTTACTATATCTAAGCGGGTAATATATTAAGATTAACTTAATAAGAGCCCGCTTATTGATT
>JAQBNV010000604.1 GCA_028288395.1 Adhaeribacter sp.
GAGAAAACAATGTATTTTCTTAGAACAACCTGATATTTTAAGAACCGTTTCTTTGAAGTTTATAAGGAAATATCGAAAGAATAAGATAACCGGTAAAATGGTTTACGGCAAGAATGTAGAAAGGGGTTTTATTTATTTACAATTCACCAATCTTTGACAAAGCAGGCGCCTGTCCTAAGCAATTTACAAACAAAAAATATTGTAAATCAGAAGGTTGTAAATAAAGATGTTTACCAAAAGAGGATTATTGGTCCGGTAAAACCAGAAAGAGGGGTGTTCAGCTTAAAATAAAACCGTCTTTCATTACCAGTTTGCGATCGGCCATATTGGCTAATTGTTCGTTATGGGTAATAATTACAAAAGTCTGGTTCAGTTGGGCCCGCAGGCGGAAGAATATTTCGTGCAGTTCATGGGCATTGGCCGAATCGAGGTTTCCACTTGGTTCGTCGGCAAAAATAATCTCGGGCGAGTTGATCAGGGCGCGGGCAACTGCAGTACGTTGCTGCTCTCCCCCGGACATTTCGGAAGGTTTATGATCGAGGCGGTGCCCTAGGTTAAGCATCGTTAGTAGGTCTGCCGCCCGTTTTTTCACTTCCTCATCGGGCTTTTGGGCTAAAAAGCCGGGCAGGCAAACATTTTCGTGGGCGGTAAATTCAGGCAGTAAATTATGAAACTGGAAAATAAAGCCAATATGCTGGTTGCGGAAGCGGGCCAACTCGTTGCTATTGAAGTTGTTTACTAATTTATCGCTAAACCGTACTTCGCCTTGGTCCGCATTATCTAAAGTACCTAAAATATGTAGCAGGGTGCTTTTGCCGGCACCTGAGGCACCCACAATAGAAACAATTTCTCCCTGCTGAATGGTCAGGTCTATACCTTTTAACACCTGTAGGGTGCCGTAGGACTTATGGATGTTTGTAGCTTGTAGCAATGTTTTATTTTCTGATACCGGGCAAATCTACAAAGAATGACTTGATTCTTCTCTAATACCGCAACGGGCAATCTTAATACGGGCGTTCTAAAATAAGTTTAAATAAATATTTATTAAAAATGAGCTGAAGACCGAATAATTTCCCGGCAGCCAGATACAATATGAATATTTAACCCGCATGAGCGGCGCTATGTATAAAATAAAAAAGAGCCGTTGCGGCTCTTTTTTTTATATTTTTAATTTCAATTTTTGTGGGAATTGTCGGGCTTATTTAACGGCATGGTGAGGCTTTTCTAATAGCCGTTCGAATACTGCAACAATATTAAAGGCAGCTTCCTGCCAATCGAGGGGCTCGGGCGTAGATCCCAGGTCGGTAGCAGTTGCTTCGGCAGATATTACCGGCTCGGGTATTACTGGCACTTCCGGTTCTGGTTCTTCTTCGGTTAATAAAGGTTCGCCCAGTTGGTTCAGGCTCCTGATTTTCGTTTCCGAAATATTATACCGTTCTATAATGGCGCTTACCATCGGCTCGGTTTGGGCAATAACAAAATCGGCTTTTTCCAGCGCTTGTTTCTCAATCTCGTACGCCCAACCTTTGCTATCGGGACCACCCCGCTCTTCGCAAAGCGTTTGTACGTGCACGACCAGTAGTTTACCACTAACCAGCTTTAATTCTATCCCGGCCAGGTAAGTCATCCAGTCGTAAGCATATATTATATCGTATTTCCGCTGCGAAGCCAGGCGCGTGGCATAACGGGCATAATGAATTACCTGCGTGTTATAATCCAGCTGGCTAAAATCGGTTTGCCCGAAAATATTCATTTCTTCTACGGTCTCCACCGAAACATTTCCCTCCTGGCTAATGGAAAGATCCCCAGCCGATTCAGATTCGCCGGGCTGGTGATAAGCCGGCGTTTCTATTTGTTCCTGCCCGGTATAGGTGGGAGCGCCATAAGGCTTTGATTCAGGCTGCGCAATAGACTGCTGCTGGTGGCCAAACACCTGATAATCCGGTTTGGAAACGGTTGTGGGCGTCTGTTGCAGATTTATATTATTCAAACCTGTCAGTTCAACGGTACCTAAAACATATTCCGGGTCGGCTTTGGGTAAAATCAGGGATAAATTTACTTGGCCGGCTAATTGCTTAGCCATTTCATAACATGCCATACCCGAGTCCCCTGCCATCAAAGGCGGAAACTCCCACCCCAATAGTAGTACATCTAACTTTTTCATATAATTTATTTAAATAGATTTAAAACTCGGATATTATTAATATACATTTAGCTGTATAAAAAAAGATATTGATTTTCTTTTAAAAATATCTTCCGGCAGTTTTGATTGGGCCTGGCCGGACTTCCAAAACCGTATATTAATTAAGCGCAGAATAAAAAGTTTACAAAAAATTAAAACTTTTCGCTTGTAAACCTGTTTGTTTCTTTACATTACAAATTTACTGATAAAATCTTTATTACAATAAAATATTTTTAAATATTTATTCATTTATCTAAAATTTTTATCTTTTTTAGATAAATAATAGCTTAAATCAAGCCGTTGCTTTGTTTTTACAATATTTTCCATAACCGCACCAGTAAATTATGCAGGATTCGATCCAAGAAACTAATTACATGATTAATTCCCTGGCGAATAGAAAAGAAGATCTATGCCCGGGCCGGGCCATTGATTTTAAGCAGGAAATTAATACTTTTTACTTCTATTGCCACAATGATGTTACGTTGCAGGTACAAGTTTTAACCGACCGGATTTTCCGGTTCCGGTACGCTGCTGATGGCAATTTCCTTCCGGATTTCTCTTACGGCATTGATCCTGCTTTTAAACCGGTCGTTCCACCCCTTCAATTCGAAGAAAGCCCCGAATTTTACCGGATTTCAACCTCATTGGTTACCTGCATTATACAAAAAAATGGATTGATTACGCAAATGCTGGATGAAGCCGGCAATATAATTCTGGAAGATGAAAAGGGCTACCACTGGGAATATGACCTAAACACCGGCAATAATATTGTTAAAATGAGCAAACGGGTGCAGAGCATGGAACATTATTATGGCCTCGGCGATAAATCCTGTAACATGAACCTGCGGGGGCGCCGGTTACAAAACTGGGGCAGCGACACCTATGGCTACAGCCGCAATTCCGATCCGCTTTATAAGAATATTCCTTTTTATATTGGGCTGCACACCAAAATGGCCTACGGGATATTTTTCGACAATTCCTTCCGGACTTTTTTTGATTTTGCCCATGAACGCTCCAACTTAACCAGTTTTTGGGCGCAAGGCGAAGAAATGAACTATTATTTTATTTACGGTCCGGGCCTTGTAGAAGTATCGGAGCAATATGCCCACTTAACCGGCCGACCCGAAATGCCGCCGATGTGGGCCCTGGGCTACCAGCAATGTAAATGGAGTTATTACCCCGAAAAGACTTTTAAAGCCATTGGCCAGGGTTTCCGGGAGCGCCAGATTCCCTGCGATGCGCTTTACCTGGATATTGATTACATGGATGGTTTCCGGTGTTTTACCTGGAATAAAGAACATTTCCCGGACCCCAAGCGCATGATCAGCGAATTGGCCGCCGATGGTTTTAAAACTGTTGTTATTATTGACCCGGGTATTAAAATAGATAAAAATTACGAGGTTTACCAGCAGGGGATTCAAAACGATTATTATTGCCGGCGGGGCGATGGCCCTTATATGAAAGGTTCGGTCTGGCCCGGGCTGTGTCACTTTCCGGATTATACCCGCCAAGACGTGCGGGAATGGTGGGCCGGGTTGTTTAAAGAACTTATTGCCACCGACGGCGTTCGGGGCGTTTGGAACGACATGAACGAACCCGCCGTGTTTGAACATGGTACTTTTCCGGACGATGTGCGGTTTGATTACGACGGGCATGCTTGTAGCCATCGTAAAGCCCATAATGTGTACGGCATGCAAATGGCCCGGGCCACCTACATGGGTGTAAAAAAATTCTGCTATCCCAACCGGCCGCTGGTTATTACCCGATCCGGCTATTCAGGGGTGCAGCGCTTCTCCTCTACCTGGACCGGCGACAACGTAGCTTCCTGGGATCATCTCTGGATGGCTAATATTCAATGTCAGCGGCTGAGTATTTCGGGGATGTCGTTTGTGGGTTCCGATATTGGTGGCTTTATTGAAACGCCTACCGGCGAATTATATATCCGCTGGTTGCAGTTAGGTATTTTTCACGCATTCTGCCGAACCCATTCTTCCGGCGACCACGGCGACCAGGAACCCTGGTCTTTTGGCGATGAATACACCCAACTGGCCAAAAAATTCATAGAGTTGCGTTACCAGTTGCTACCCTATATCTATACAGCCTTTTGGCAGTACGTGACCCGCGGCACGCCCCTGCTGCGCCCCCTGCCCTTCCTGGACCAGGACGATACCGAAACCTACCACCGCATGGCCGAGTTTGGCCTCGGCGACCTTTTATTAATCTGCCCCATTACCCAACCCGAAGTAGATGGCCGTTGGTTATACCTTCCCCGCGGCCCCTGGTATTATTTCTGGGATGATACGCAAGCAACCGGCGGAAAAGAAGTATGGGCCGAAGCCTCATTGGACCGGATACCCTTGTACGTGCGGGCCGGTGCCGTCATTCCGTTTTATCCCGTTATGCAATACGTAGGCGAAACCCCGTTAACCGAACTTACCTTACACGTTTATTATTTGCAGGGAAGTTTAACTAGTTTACTGTACGAAGATAAGGGCGATGGATACGACTATGAAAAAGGAGTTTGTAATGAAAAGAATTTTCTGGTGATTGGCACGGAGGCGGGTTTAATTATCTCTCAGGATATAAAAGGGGTTTACGAACAAACTTACGCTACTTATAAAATTATCCTGCACGGCTTACCCTTCATGATGGAAACTATTGAAATAGATGGCGAACTCCTGACTTTAGATCCAGTAGCAGAACCAGATTCGGAACTGGAATTAACCGAAAACCAACTTCCCGCAATATCGCTAAGGAGGGATTTTAAAGTACTAAATATACAAGGTATTGCCTCGAATGCGGTAGAACCCGGGGAGAAAGCAATGGTATATATAGAATTAGGGCTCCCCATTTCCTTCGTGCTTAATAAATTACGCGGTTCTATTGTTAGTTGATATAGATGCCACTCCTAATTTTCAGATTAATCTGAAATCAGATTATCTATATTAAAACTAATGCAAAAGGGAAACCGGCTGCTTAAATTTTTGGAAAGGTACCCATCGAGCAGTTGGTTTTTTGACTTATAATTTTTTTGGTTTGATAAGCCTATTGTTTGAAGGGTAGCCATATTAGGTTCGTAATGGCAATGTGGTTGCGCTGATTTATAACAAACTGGCCCTGGCAGCTCTAAATATCAATAGTCAGCTTATCTTCTCGGGGCAACTGCTCTTTTTACAGCGGATACAGTTTTCTGTTTCAGCGGCATTCGTATTATATTCAACTAATTCATTTTTGATTATTGAACTAGGCATTTAACTAATAATCATTTTGTAGGTATGTGGAGGTGCGGCGAGCATCCGA
>JAQBNV010000643.1 GCA_028288395.1 Adhaeribacter sp.
CATAAGCCGGACCTACGAGTTTAGCATTATCCTGGTGGCAAGCCAAGCAGTCGGATTTCGAAATCAGGGTTTTACCTTTATCAAAACTTTTACCGGCCGGCGAGGCTTGTAATTTATCTTTAGGTACTACCGCAACTTCTACTTCGTCTTTATCTGCAGGCGCTCCTTCTACTTTGGTGCCGGATGGCTGGGCGGTAGTAACCTGCGGTCCTGGAGTGGTGGTGGCAGCCTCCGTGGAGCCGGAATCACTGGCATTACCCGCTACTGGTGCGGCGGAAGTGGTATTATCGTCGTTGCCGGCCTGCGCCACTGGCTGGGTAGTTTGGGGCTTGTAATCCGGATCGTAATATTCTTCGCCGGGTTGTTTTTCAGTCTTCCCACAGCTCAACATCAGGAATAAATTACCGGCAGCTAACAGAAAAGTTAATTTTTTCATAGTTTAGATAAAAAGTTTTAATGTGTTCGGTCTCTTTTTACGGTTAACGTTTAGATTGAATTGCCGAAATTAGTTATTCGGTTGCATAAAAAGGAATATTTTTAAAAAATACCTTTCAGAAATCGCACTTCGTTTTATTCGGTTAAATTTAAAATTTTCGTTAAATCATTTTTATACGAAAAGGAACCCGGATTGATACCCAAAATACTTTTATTATTACGGCACTTTGGTGTAAACCAGGCTAGGGCTTAAATCCATTGAGGCAGAAAGCCAAAAGCGTCATTTCGGGTAAGCTAAAATAATATTATCTTTGACTTCCTCTAAGTTTAATAATCTGGGGCCGACAAAATAATCATCTACTGGCCATGCTGGTAAATTCTTAGGTGGGAAAAACAGCCAGAAAGAATACCTGCTATTATTTCCAGCATTCGTATTTAAGAGGTGCTTTATCGGTCACAAATATCCGTAAAAAGAGTTTGGCGCGGGATAAACCTATATTATTATTACCAGAAGGTATTCGTTGGGCTGAGGCGGCCAAATAAAAACAGCATTCTATGAAATTTGAAGAATATAAAATCTCTCCCGAAATAATTCGCAGTCTGGCGGAATCGGGATTTAAGCGACCGACCGACATTCAATACAAGTCTATTCCGCCTGTTTTAAAAGGCGAAGATGTATTGGCAATTGCCCAGACGGGTACTGGTAAAACGGCTGCATTTGCTATACCGGTGCTGCATGTACTCCACGAACGTAAAAAGATTGCCCGACGCCCCGATGGCATCAAATGCCTGGTAATGGTTCCTACGCGGGAATTAGCCATCCAGATTACCGAAGTATTTGATCAATTAGGTAAATATACCCGTATCAAAACCTTTGGTGTTTATGGTGGTGTAGAGCAGGCCCCACAAATATCCCGCTTAGAAACCGGTTTTGATATTTTGGTAGCTACGCCGGGTCGCATGTTTGATTTAGTTAGCCAGGGTCATTTAAAGCTGCACCGGGTAGAAATATTGATTCTGGATGAGGCCGACCACATGCTGGACCTGGGTTTTATAAAAGACATCCAGGACCTGCTGAAGTTCCTGCCACGTAACCGCCAGACCTTATTCTTCTCGGCTACCATCAACGATAAAATTAAAAAACTGGCTTATTCGCTCGTAAATAACGCTATCCGGATCCAAATTTCACCTAAAGACCCCGTTGCTAAAAATATTGACCACGCGGTAGCTTTTGTGGAGATGGATGACAAGCGTTTTTTCCTGGAGCGATTGTTAAACGAAAACCCGGACAGCAAGGTATTGGTTTTTGTGCGCACCAAAATTAGAGCCGAAAGGGTTTTAAAAGCCATGGAACGAGCCAACATCAAAAGCCAGACCATTCACGGCGATAAAGACCAGCAGGATCGGCTGGAAGTAATGACGCAATTTAAGAAAGGCGAAGTACGGGTTTTAATTGCGACCGATGTTAGCGCTCGTGGTATTGATATCGCCAACGTCGATTTTGTGGTAAACTATGACCTGCCCGAGCAAGTCGAAAATTACGTGCACCGGGTTGGCCGTACCGGACGGGGTACCCAGAAAGGCCATGCTATATCGTTTTGCAGCACCGAAGAAAAACCAATTCTGGCCGAGATTGAGAACTTCCTGGATAAACCTATTAAAATAATGGAAATAACCAAAGCCGACTACAACGAGACCCTTGATTTTACCAATGATGTTAATTACGATTTGAAATCTCTGCTGCGGGAAGTAGATGAATTCGAGAAGAAAAAGAAAAGCAGAAAGAAATAAGCTGGTTACCTGCCCGTAAAAAAAACTTACCCGTGCAATTTGGTAAAATAAGCAAAACCGCTTTTCTTGGGGGAAAATTAATAATTAAAATGATTAACGTAAACGAATATTTCGGTGGCCAGGTAAAGTCTTTGGGTTATAGCACCCCGGCCGGAAAATCCTCCATCGGCGTAATAGAACCGGGCATTTATGAATTTGGCACTTCCATGCACGAAATTATGACCATCCTGGAAGGAGAACTGAAAGCTTTATTACCCGGAACTGAAACCTGGGCAACCTTTGGTAAAGGCCAGGCTTTTGAAGTACCGGCAAATACCTCTTTTAAAGTGGAAGCAACCAGCCAGGCGGCTTACCTGTGCCAATACCGGTAATAAAATAGACTTACCCGCGCTAGATTAAGATTCTTACCAAGCTTTTTTTCTTTGGTATTGCCTTTAGCGCTTTTTCCTAGTACCATTACCGTTATTACGCTTACCTTTAGGACTTTAGCCTTAATCGTCCGGTAAGTGCAGAAAGAACCGGAATAAATTTACCAGAATTTTATTTCTATAAAAAAAGCCTGCTCCTGAAAAGAGCAGGCTTTTTTTTACAATTATTTAGCCAGACAGGTTATCTGCCACCTTTATCGTCGTTGCTAATTTTTTTCGTTTGTTTACCACCGCCCGCGGTCATTTGCCCGAAACGCCACTCAAAGGTTAAACGGGCCGACCGTTGCACGTACAACGAACGCGATTCCATTTCGAAAGAAGGCGCGGCCTGGTTATTTTTTTGGCGTACGCCCCGTAGAAACGGGCTGTTTAGGTTCAGGTTCAGGCTGGCTTTTTTATCCCAGAACTCTTTTTTTAAAGCTATTCCGTGCCAGTAAAAACCTGTATTATTTCCCTGTAAGCTTATCCAGCCGGAATTTAATCCGCCATTGGCCTGTACCGAATAATCATTCGGCAGTTTATAAGAGGTGTTCAGGTTTACATTCCAGACCCAGCCGCTGTTGCTTTGGTTCAGGCGGGCACTACTTAGGTCAACGTAGCGCAGGTTGCCGCCGCCGCTCAGGTTCCAGTTTTTATTTGGCTGCCCCGATACGTTGAGGTTTAAGCCGTATACTTTGCGCTGGGCAATATTATCTGGTTTATGCAGCGACACGCCTTCTTCGTTTACGGTAGCCAGGTACTCGATGGCATTGTCGGTATAGTTCCAGAACAAAGCCGTATTTACCGATAAGTTCTTTTTCGTGCTCAGGCTATAGGCCAGCTCAGTAGCGTGGTTCAACTCGGGATTCAGGTACGGATTACCGGTACTCTGGTTCAGGGTGTCGGTGCGGTTTAGCCAGGGGTTCAGATACCACACCAGCGGCCGCTGAATGCGCTGGGTGTAGCTGGCTTTTATAGTATGGGTGCCAAATCCTTTCGATAGCGTGATGCTGGGAATTAAATTGGTGTACTGATCTTTGATCTTCGATTCGGATGTGGCATGATT
>JAQBNV010000008.1 GCA_028288395.1 Adhaeribacter sp.
TTGGAATTTCCGGCATAGGCATTAGCCAACAAAAGAAGCTATGGAATCTGAATTATTTCTGAATTCTGCGCTTAAAACAGCTAAATCATTTATTTTAGTTTTGTCTTTTTTATAAAAGTACTTTGACATAAATGAAAGGACCAAATACCATCCGGTATTTAGTCCTAATAGACGATGTAACCAGACTGCAATTTTCTGTTAAACCTTTAAGTCGCTATATTAATTCAAGATGCTTGTTAGCTTCAGGGGCACTTTTTCTTGGTGAACTTCTTTTCTGGATTTAAGCCGGTTGAGATCCAAGGCCAGTCCCATGCCGGGAGCGCCAAAAATATAAGTGGGGTGCAGGGAAACCGATGGTTTGTTGCCCCACCGGTTACGATGCGAGAGATAAGCTAAATGTGACGACAATATACCAATACCAGCACCAGTAAACACATCCGATTGCCAATGTTTATTATTTAACATACGTAGTGCCCCTACACTCGTGGCGATGGTATAAGCCCCAATACCGTACCATTGGCTTCTATGGCGGAGTTCATTGTGAATAATAGAAGCCGCCAGAAATGCATGCGCCGTGTGGCCGGAGGGTAGCGAATAGGCATTAGATCCATCCGGGCGTTCCTGGTTGGTTATACTTTTAAATCCGAATACCAAAAATGCATTTACTGCTTCTGCTTTCAAAATCAAAAGGCCGGTATTCAGGAAATCATGGTTGCCTTTTACCTGCAGCGCGTAAGCCAGCCCTAATTCCACAAAGGGAGCATAAATTAAGTAATCATCTATATTCGTATGAAAGTTGGGGTACTTCCGCTGCAAATCCTTCTGAAGCGCGTAACTGCTGTAAAGGCCATTATCTTTAATAGTGGTTAAGCCATACGTAATTAATACGGCCGGTACCAACGTAGCCCGAAACACCTTAGATTGGAGAAAGGGCTTTTTTAGCGGAACGCCTTTAACTGGGTCTTCAAACTTCTTTAAGGTGTCCGTAGGTGTACCTTTAATGGAGTCGGTAACCTGGGCCTGAAGTTCGCTGGCCAGAAAGCCAAAAGACAAAGTTAAGCTTAGCCATAAAGTAAGTATTCTGTTCATCCTATGCTAAATTTAATGAGAAAGAAAACGACTCAATCTAAAGCGTAAAAACAGAACGATTGGTTACGAAAGTTTTTAAGTTTTATAGATCTGCTTTTATAAATTAATATTTTTAAACAGATTTAATATTAAATAATCCAAAGGGTAGCGGCGTGATAGCCGCGTATAATAAGTTTCGGTAGCTGCCGCCAATCATAGCTGCGGAGTGATTTTTTTCAGGCATTACTCCGCTTTTTTTTAACTCATGAATTCAGAGTTTATTCAGAATTAAAAGTTTATTTTGAAAAAAAATCCTTTATGGATTCATATATATATTGTTCCTTAAACTATTTACCTAAAAATTTAAATATTAACCAAAAAGCAATGCGTATAAAAATTATAATAATCTTTTTATTACTTGTACTACCGGGTTCCGTTTCCTTTGCGCAAAACAAAGTGGTTACGATATCGGGCTTGGTAAAAGATCAAGCGGCTACCACCGTTTTGCCTTTTGTGAATGTGGTAGTAAAAACCGCAAGCGACAGTACTTTGGTAGCCGGCACGGTAACAGACGAAGAAGGCAGGTTTTCCCTTACGAATATCAAGCCGGGCAACTACTCCTTAGAAATTTCTTTTATTGGCTATTTCACCCGCAGACAACCGCTCTTTGTAGGCAGTCTTTCTGAATTTCTGGATATCACTACCATTGAGCTGGCCCCCAATGCAAAAGCTTTAAGTGAAGTAGAGGTAACGGGCAAACAAGCGGCGGTGAGCGAAAGGATGGACAAGAAAACCTTTTCCGTCGAAGACAACATCAGCCAGAATGGTGGTTCGGTTTTACAGACCATGCAAAACTTACCTGGTGTTACCGTACAGGACGGCAAAGTGCAGCTACGGGGAAGTGATAAAGTAACTGTATTGATTGATGGTAAACAAACCGGCTTAACTGGTTTTGGTAACCAAACCGGGTTAGATAATATCCCGGCATCGGCCATCGATAAAATTGAAATTATTAATAACCCCTCGGCCAAATACGATGCGAATGGGAATGCCGGCATTATTAACATCATTTACAAAAAGAATAAACAGGAAGGTTTTAATGGGAAAGTAGGATTTACGACTGGCTTGGGATCTTTGTGGGAAAGAGCAGCAAATTTACCTACCATCCGGCCCCAGTATCAGGCTACCCCCAAGATAAACCCTTCCCTGGCCTTGAACTACCGGAAAAATAAAATGAATGCCTTTTTCCAGGGCGATTACCTATACACCCAAACGCTGAATAAAAATGAATTTGTGACCAGAACCTACAACGATGGAACCATCATTCAGCAGCAAACCAAACGAAACCGGAATACAGGTTTTCTGACTTTAAAATCTGGTATCGACTGGAATATAGATGCGCAAAATATATTTACCATCTCGGGGCTGTATGGGCGCGAAAAAATAATTGACCGCGGCGACGAACCCTTTTTTAATGCCGATTTATCGGAACGTTTACGCCTCTGGCAATTTTTGGAAGATGAACTAAAAACCACGGCAGTAGCCTCGGCTGCCTATCAGCATAAATTTAAACAAGCCGGCCATTTATTAAATATTGGTTTTAACTACACGTTTCATCGGGAAGACGAGAAGTACTTTTTTGATAATATTTTGCCTACCTACACCGGAGAAGATGCTTTTAAATTGATTTCGGATGAACACGTGGCCGATTTTAACCTCGATTATACAAAACCCTTAAAATATGGCCGCCTGGAAGGAGGATTTAAATTCAGAAAAAGGGACATCCCCACCAATATGCAGTTTTTCCCGGGACTTAACTCGCCCTTAGATGTAAATGCCGGGGGTGAGGCCACTTACAAAGAAATAATACCGGCTTTGTACGGCAACTATGTTTTTGAAAATCCAAAATACGAAGCGGAAATTGGCGTGCGGCTGGAATACGTGGATTTGCAATACGAAGTAAATCCCAACCACCCGACCTATAAAAGTAATGGCTATAATTATACCCAGCCCTTCCCGAATGTGCGGCTGGCCTATAAGCTGAACGACCTGAATAAAATATCCTTGTTTTATAACCGTCGGGTAGACCGGCCGAATGAAGTGGATATCCGGATATTTCCGAAATACGATGATGCTGAAATAATAAAAGTGGGTAACCCGGAGTTGCGCCCGCAGTTTACCAACTTATTAGAGGCCGGTTACAAAACCAGTTGGGCTAGCGGTTATTTTTATACGGCTGCTTACCACCGGTTTGCCGATAATACGATAACCCGTATTGCCAGCATTGTACCGGGCAGTAATTTAATTTATGCTATTTTTCAGAATATTGATAAAAGCTACAACACCGGCCTGGAAGCCGTCCTGACCCAGGAAGTTACGCCCCAATATTCTTTCAACCTGAACCTGAATGGCTATCGTAATCAGATTAATGGCTTTACCGTAGAAAACAAATATCCGGTTCTGCATACGTTTACCGCCGAAAAGCAGGAAATATTTTCGGGTAATATTAAACTGAACAATACCTTCCGGTTGCCTAAAAACCTGGAAGCCCAGATTACCGCCATTTATCTGGCTCCCGACCTTATTCCGCAGGGTAAAATTGACTCCCGGTTTTCCTTAGATATGGGGGTTAAAAAGTCACTGCAAAATGGCAAAGGCGAATTATTCCTAAATGCCGCCGACTTATTAAACACTATGGTTATTAAAAGAGAAATTCAGGGTGCCGGCTTTCAATACATCAGCACCGACTATTATGAGACCCAGGTAATCCGGCTGGGCTATAGTTACAAATTCTAAAACAATAGTTAGTATAATACCTCAGCAAAATCAGTTCAGTTACTAAGTTTAAGAATAAAAACTTAATAACTGGACATGATGAGAATTAAGGGAGAAAGCAAGATATACTTTTAAGGCTCAAGTAGCGAAAAAAGCATATCCTGCTTTTTTATTATTGCCCCATGATTAGCCTGGTTTGCGCCGGTGAATTCGCGGCATCTTGCAGTTGAATACTAAGCGGGCCTTTTGGCCGTACTTTGCGGTCGATGGCCAGCGTAACCTGGTGGATGCCCTGGGTAAGTTCTACCACGGCGCCAGTGTCTGCCAGTTTAAGCGGTTTTTGGCCCACCCAGGCCGTGATACCAGCAGCGGAATTAAGCGCCAGGTTAACATTGCCTTTGCTGAGAACTTCGGTCTCAAACCGGACAATACTGTATTGCTTATCTGCAGATAGCTCCAGAACCGGTAGTTCTTCAATTGGCAGTTCGCCGGCCACTTTGCTGTAGGCTGGTTGAAAGGGAATGGGCGTATTGGCCTTTACCAGGTGGTCTAATCCTTCGGCACCCAGCTTCTTAGCCAGTTCTTTATTGCCCGAAACCGTTTGCCAACGCCGTACAAAACGGGCATTGGGAACCCGGTATTTGCCCGATTCGCCCAGCTTCGAAAGAAAACTCACCAATTGCACAAATTCTTCTTTTTCTAAACCGGCTGTTAACCCGGGCGGCATCAGCGAGCCCGGCACTTTTTGAAGCTCCTTAATCTGGCTTTTGGGCACCGACACCGCTTTACCACTTACGTCGCGCAGCACAATCTCCGACATTCCGTTGCTTACCAGGTAGCCCATCATTTCGGAGCCGTCGGTCTTAACCACCCGCTGCAGTTCGTAGCCCTCTTTAATAGACTTGGACGGATACAGAATAGAATTAATAATGGTCTCGACCGGTGAGCTCGTACCCAGACTGCTTAAATCCGGACCAATAAGGCCGCCGGCTCCGCCAATGGCATGACACGAGGCACAATTGGTTTTCCGGAATACCGCTTCGCCCAAATCATGACTGTTGTTGCTTCTTACCTCTATGCCCAGCCGGTTAATCTCCTCGTTAGCCAGTTGCTGCGGCATCCGTTCAGTGGGCAGAAATCCACCGGAGGCTTCCAATGCCTTTATCAGTAGCTTTACATCCTCATCGTTATTCTTACCCCAAGGTATCTGGCGCTGGAAAGCCGGCCGGACCGCGGTGGCAATATTGGCCGGTATTTTTTTAGCAATTAATTGTTGTGCGAGCAAACGGGTGCCCTGCTTATGGGAGAAAAAAGCTTTAAAAAGTTCAGAAGCATCTTCCTGCGGGGGTAAAGTCCGCAAAACTTCAACGCCCACCCGGGCTGCTTCGGCTACATTTAAAGGTACCAGTTGGGCAGTGGCCAGAACCCGTAATTCAGGATTATTTTTACTAGTGGCCAGGCCCACCAATAATTTTTCGGCTTTGTTTTTATCTAAGGTAGCTAGAGCACCCAAGGCGGCCCGCTTAATATTTTTATCGCCCTTCTGAATAAGATTAACCAGCCGATCATACATGTCCTGCTGCCGCCAATACCCAATCAGTTGAATGGCACTTATCACGGTTGCTTCGTCGTTGCTGCCGAGAAAACCGGCAATGCGGTTTAAATTATTAGTTGGCTTTATATTTCGCTGCCGGGCCGCTTCTGCCAGGGCTCCCAGTTGGGCCGCTACACTTTTACTCTGCGCGGCATTACCCTGCACAGCCATATCAAACAGCATATTTAACTCAGCCGTTTCCCCTGACTTGGCAATTGCCTGCAGCACCCCCGGATGATATTTTTGCGGAACCTGATTTTTTCTATAAAGCTGCACCAGATGCTGCGTAGCTTCCGGGTTCCTCACCGACATCAGGGCAAAGGCCGTTTTATCCGGGTTGCCCAAAAATTCCGGTTCGGTTTTCAGGCGGGCCATCATCGCTGGTTGGAGTTCCCGCATGGTCTGCCACAGGGCAAAATCCAGAAATTCGTCCATCTGCAAATCCAATACCGCTAATGCCGTTCGGGCAGCGTCCGCTGTTTGGGTTTTACGGAGGGCAATCACAGCCTCCAGGCGCACCTGCGGATGATTATCTACCACGGCTTTTGCCAGCAGGGCGGGCACATTGGCTATTTTATGATGCCAGAACTGCAACGTCCGGAGACCAGCCGCCCGGGCCTGGTGACTTTGGGCCTGCAATAAATTAAGCAGCAATGGCTCGTTTACTACGTCCAGCGCCTGATGCACCCAAAGCGCTTCCAGCAGGTGATGTTCGTAATCCGGGTCTTTTTTATCTAAGTCGCTTACCCACTTTTGCAGGGCCGGAATCACTTCTTTGGCCCCGCGGCCTTTAAGTACTTGCTTCGCCTGGGAACGGGTCCAATCTTCCGGTAATTTTAAAGCGTCTAAAAGTTGTTTAACCGGTGCTTTACTCAGGGCCGGCGTTTTAACCAAGGGCCGGTTCTTGGCCACAATCCGCCAGATACGACCGCGCTCCTGGTCGCGGCGCGGGTCGTGAAAATCTACTTCGCCGTGCTGAATAATCGGGTTGTACCAATCAGCTACATAAATGGCACCATCCGGACCAACCGAAATATCTACCGGCCGGAAGGCTACGTTATCGGTCCATAATAAATCTTCCTGTTGTTTAGAAGCATAACCACTGCCCTGTTCCTCCAGCCGAAACCGGTTAATCCGGTTGGCCCGGAAATCGTTGGTGATAACACTGTTTTGCCATGATTCCGGCAGGTGCCGGCCCGAAATAACTTCCAGCCCGCTGTGTTTGGGCTGACCGGGATTTAAACCCCGGATTATTCTTTCGGCCCCCGGCGAGGTAACAAAGGTTGCCCCTGGAAAAGCGTAATTAATGCCTTCGTTGCCGGCCCCATCCGTCATAAAAGATTGCCCCCAGCGGTTAAACTGCAGCCCCCAGGGATTTATCAGGCCTTTGGCGTACACGTTCAGCTCCAGGGTATTGGGCCGTAACTGCCAGACCCCGCCTCCTTCCAGGCGTTTTACGCCGGCCGGAGTTTCCACGTGGCTGTAGATATAAATGGCCTGGTTAAAATAGAGCAAACCTTCTGGTCCCCAGCGGAAAGTATGAATCAGGTGATGGGTATCGGCCGTACCAAAACCACTCAAAACCACCCGCCTTTTGTCGGCTTTACCATCCCCGTCGGTATCCATAAAATGTAATAATTCGGTAGAGTTGGCCACGTAAACACCGCCATCGCCCGGTAAAATGCCAGTGGGCGTAAGCAAGCCTTCTACAAAAATGGTAGATTTATCTGCTTTGCCATCGCCGTCTGTATCCTCCAGCACCGAGATTTTGTCGTTGGCCGTCTCACCCGTTTTCAGGTGGGGATAGGCGGTACTGGTTACTACCCACAAGCGGCCGTCGGCATCCCAGTTCATCTGCACCGGCTTTACTACCATCGGCTCCGACGCAAAAAGGGTTATCTCAAATCCATCCGCAATGCGAAACGATTCCAGTTCGGCCTGCGGGTCATTATTTATCTGCTGGCCTTCCTGATTAACCATGGCGGTAATCAGCAAAAAGACCGGGATAATAATCAGCCCGCCCAAGAGCTTTACCGACACAGCCAAAATACTGCGCTTACGCCCACTCTTTATCAAACCCCAAAACCGGGACCCAACTCTTTCGGTAGTATCTTTTATCTCTTTCATGCTATTTTACGGGGGTAAGTTGGTAAATTGGTGACTTGGGCTGGCGGTTTAAAGCAATTTGCCCTTCCAACCAGGTTATAATAATATTTAAATCCTCCAGCCCTTTGGCATGCCGGCCTTGCTCATGCGACCGGAAGCCCAGAATATAAGTTCTGTTTTGTGGCCGGTACTGGTGAAAAAACATTTCGTTCTTTTTTAATATTAGTTCGCGTAACTGACTCGCCTGGCTAAAGGCCGCGCCCTGCCTGATTTCTACTCCCTCCTTCCACTTCTTAGCCGAAGCCGTTATAACCGGGGAGCCGTCGGCAGTAAGCGAATAATATCCTTTTTTGAGACCAGTTATCTGAATAACCTGGCCCTTATCCGTCGTTTCTCCGGCCTGTTGGGGCAACGGCAGCGGCAAATAATTTGTCTCGATTTTAAATTTCAGGTTTCCTTTAAGCTGGCCGGCGTCCAGTATTTTAACCGGCGCGTCAGCCACGTTTTTAGAGGCATTTATAACCACCGGTGCATTACCGGGCGCTAACCCCAGGCCTTTTTCGATGGTAGAAGCCAGGTAATAGTAGCCGGTCTCATTCAGATGAATGCCATTATCTGATAATTTCACCTCTTTGCTGCGCGCCAGCAGCGGGTTAAAAATATCAATATACCTAATATTGCGGGACGAAGCCGTTTTGGCAATAGCCGCCGCATAAAGCTCCAGCATGGCATTCTGTTTGCCAATCACTTCGGCAGGCACGCCCGCCATAACCGGCACCGGAGATAAAAGAATGGCTTTGGCGCCTAACTGATCTATCTTGTCGAGCAGTTTGGTTAAACCCTGGTTAAAACGGGGCAAGCCGGCCTCTCCTTCCAGGGCTTCGATGGCGCCATACGCAATAAATACCACGGTGGGCTGGGCCTTAGTTAGTTGTTCGATAAGTAAATCATAAGCACTCGGCGAAGAAATATAGCTCCGGGCTTCTCCCCAAACGGTATCGCCCGACCAGCCAATATTCCGGAAAGTAACGTCCCGGTGAGCCCACCGGGTGGTTAGGGCTAACTCCAGGTATCCGTACTGCAAATCGTTTTCAAACAAAGAATTTCCCAGAAAAACCACCCGGTCGCCGTTTTTCAGATCGTAGGTGGCAGCAGACGCTTGAGAAGTGCCCTGGACGGTATTTTGAGCAAGAGCATACTGGTAAAATAAAGTAGTGAACAAAAATAAAATATAACCCAGGGTAGTTGAGACCTTTATCTTTCTCATGCATGAATATTTTAGTGATAAGTAAGTAAACAGTTTTAATTTACAAGCAATAAAGTTATATAATATTGACTATCAGATATTAATATAAATAATAGTGTAATTTAATTTAGTCTCTCTACTTATTAATTTAAAACGAATGTGCTAAATGCGCCTGGTGCAGTTGGTGCAATTAACTAAGATACTATTGTTATTGCTGCCACCTTCAGGAAATCAAAAGTTACTATTATTTTGAATATTTCGGAAGGAATCTTTCTCCTGAGATGGGAAAGAGGACTTTTCTGGAATCAAACCCAGTCTTAATATTCTGTGTAGAGATATTCCCCTCCACCTTTGTTTGGGCAGCTTAAGATTAATTTATTATTTATTAATGATTACTTCGGCAATAACCGCCAGGTGATCAGAAAAATACCGGCCTTCCTGCTGGTCGGTTAAAATGGCGTGCTGTAACACCTGAACCGGTTTGTTTACAAAAATATAATCTATTCTGGCCTGGATTGGGTTCTTTACCCAGAAGCCGCTGGAAGTACCGGCGGGCCCGTAATGGGGAGTTTGGGAGATATGCTTGGCGTCCTGTAAACCGGTATTATTAACCAGAATCTGGTATGGTTTGGAGGTTTCGGTGGTATTAAAGTCGCCGGTTATCAGTAGCGGTAATTTTCCGGCAATGGCTGCGGTTTGCTGCACCAATATTTCGGAGCTTTTTTCGCGGGTAAAAGCACCGCGGTGGTCGTAATGGGTATTGAAGTGAAAAAAGGTGCGGCCGGTTTGTTTATCTTTCAGCTTCACCCACGAAGCCACCCGGGGGAAATAAGCATCCCAGCTTTTACTGCCCGGCACATTGGGGGTTTCGGAATACCAGAACGTACCCGAATCCAATAATTTAAAGCGGCTTTTGCGATAATAAATGGCACTGAACTCCCCGTCTTCCTTCCCGTCCATGCGGGCCACCCCGTACCAGGCAAAATCCGGCAGCTTCGCCTCCAAATCTTTAACCTGACTCAAAACCGCTTCCTGCACCCCAATCAAATCTGCCTGGTGATATTTAATAAAACCAACAACTTTGTCTTTGCGGTTATCCCAAACGTTGATGCTATCGGATTTATTCAGGTACCGGATATT
>JAQBNV010000021.1 GCA_028288395.1 Adhaeribacter sp.
GAAATGGGACCATTATACCTGGCTTTCGGCCCTAGATCGATGCCATAAAACAAAGAAAGTTTCGCTCTATCACCTGGCTTTTAAACCTCTTATCCGGTTTTTCCGGCATTATATCTGGTTTCGGGGGTTTCTGGACGGTAAAGTTGGTTTTATTATCAGCTACATGGCGGCCGTGAGTGATTTTATGCGTTATCTTAAATTATGGCGCCTGCAGGAAGGTGAAAAATAAGCAACGAGCATGAAAGTACTGCATTTAAGTTCGGAGAAAACATGGCGGGGCGGCGAGCAGCAAATTGCTTACCTGCTCCAGGAATCTGTGAAGCATGGCGTAACGGTTTATGTGGCCTGCCGCCGCCATTCGGCTTTTGAAACCTATTGCCAGCAGCAGCAAATTCCGCACCTCTCGCTTCCTTTTGCGAATGAATTTGACTTGGTAACGGCTGCCCAGATTAAAAAATATTGCCGCCAGCAGCAGATAGACCTCGTGCATGTCCACAGTGCCCATTCCCACGCTATCAGCGTCTGGGCCGATTTATTGGGCAATAACTTACCCATTGTATTGAGCCGGCGGGTAGATTTTCCGGTTAAAAATAACTGGTTATCGCGTTACAAATACAACTATGCGGGCATTCGTAAAATAATCTGCGTTTCAGACAAAATAAAAGAAGTGCTACAGCCGGACCTGAAGCAGCCCGAAAAATGTGTAACTGTACATAGCGGTATCGATATCAGCCGATTCGAAGAAAGCTATCGCAACGGCAAATTACACGAAGAACTGGATTTACCCCTCAGCACTTTTCTGGTAGGAAATATTTCGGCCATTGCCCCGCACAAAGATTACCTTACTTTTGTAGATACCGCTACCCAACTGGTAAACCAAGGCTTAGATGCCAAATTTCTGATTATTGGCGATGGGCCTTCCCGTCCCGAGATTGAGGCGTACGTGGAACAGAAGAAAATGCAGCGGCATGTTTTATTTCTGGGCTTCCGCCAGGATATTCCCGAAATATTACCTGAGCTGGATGTATTTTTGATAACCTCCGAAACCGAAGGTTTGGGCACTACCATTCTGGATGCTTTTGCCTGCCGGGTGCCCGTGGTGGCCACCGCCGGCGGCGGCATTCCCGAGATTGTGAAGCACAACCAAACCGGTATGCTGGCGGCCGTCCGCGACAATGAAACACTGGCTACGCATGTCCTGAACGTTCTCGCCATCGAAACCCTTCGGTTCCGGTTAATATCCAACGCTACCGAATATTTAAAGGAATTTACAAAAGAACAGACTGCGATTAAAACCCTGGACGTTTACCGGGAAATATTAAACCGGTAGTTTTTGTTTTCCGGCGCAGTTGAGACTAATATTATTGGTAATAATTAATATTCTAAAACAGAAAAGCCAGGTAAATACCTGGCTTTTCTGTTTTAGAATATTAATTAGCCTAATCCCCTAATCAGGAGAAATCAGCGGTCTAGTAACGGTAATATTCAGGTTTGAATGGCCCCTGCACATCCACACCGATATAGCCAGCTTGTTTTTCGTTCAATTCTTCCAGTTCTACGCCGATTTTAGCTAAGTGCAAACGGGCTACTTTCTCATCTAAATATTTAGGCAAGGTATACACCTGATTCTCGTAGCTGCCGGCATTGGTCCAGAGCTCTAACTGGGCTAATACCTGGTTAGAGAAAGAGTTAGACATCACAAACGACGGGTGACCGGTAGCGCAGCCTAAGTTTACCAAACGGCCTTCAGCTAATACAATTACGTTTTTACCGTCGATGGTATACATATCTACCTGCGGCTTAATTTCGTCTTTGGTAGTGCCATAAGTATTATTTAACCACGCCATATCAATTTCGTTATCGAAGTGACCGATGTTACAAACAATAGCTTTGTCTTTCAGGGCGCGGAAATGCTCTTCCCGGATAATATCACAGTTACCGGTTGCAGTTACCACAATGTCGGCTTCTTTGATAGCCGTTTCCATTTTCCGGACGGCAAAACCATCCATGGCAGCTTGCAAAGCACAAATTGGGTCAATTTCGGTAACAATTACGCGGGCACCAGCGCCGCGCAATGAAGCGGCCGAACCTTTTCCTACGTCGCCGTAACCAGCTACTACGGCTACTTTACCGGCCATCATTACGTCGGTAGCTCTCCGGATAGCATCTACCAGCGATTCTTTACAGCCGTATTTGTTATCGAATTTAGATTTGGTAACCGAGTCGTTAATATTAATAGCAGGCAAGGGCAAGGTACCGGCTTTCACGCGCTCGTATAAGCGGTGCACGCCCGTAGTGGTTTCTTCCGAAATCCCCCGGATGCCGGCAGCTAATTCCGGAAAACGATCCAGTACCATGTTGGTCAAATCTCCGCCATCGTCCAGAATCATATTCAGGGGCTTGCGATCTTCGCCAAAAAACAAAGTCTGCTCAATGCACCAGTCAAACTCTTCTTCGTTCATGCCTTTCCAGGCGTAAACCGGAATACCGGCAGCCGCAATTGCCGCGGCAGCATGGTCCTGGGTAGAGAAAATATTACAAGACGACCAGGTTACTTCGGCGCCCAGTTCAATCAGGGTTTCGATCAGCACAGCCGTTTGGATGGTCATGTGCAGGCAACCGGCAATACGCGCCCCTTGCAAAGGCTTGGTAGCGCCAAATTCTTCCCGAAGGGCCATTAAACCGGGCATTTCGGCTTCGGCTAATCTTATTTCTTTACGACCCCACGCAGCGAGTGAGATATCTTTTACTTTGTAATTTACGAAGGTTTCAACCATTGTTTTTATCTTTTTGAGATGCGAATTTACGAAATTAGGTTCTGAACTGCAAAGGCTCATTTATTCAGGTATTTAAAGGCCGGTTTAAAGAATATTTTGGCCCTTCGCCAAGCGCGAAAAGCCTATATTTTAAAAGAAATTCAGAACCATAACAAAATATACCCGAAAGAGTTTAGTTCTGCCCAAATATTAAATTAGTCTGGTCGGCAAGTAAAATTAGCTCAATTTTAAAATATAGCCAATTTTATATCAGGCTCAATATTAAAAAAAAACAATATACAGGCTTTTGCCAGAACCGGCAGCGGCAACAGGCCATTTTTATTTAATAAAACGCTGCTTTAAAAACTCATTCCTGACCTATAAAACCCAATCCGGTTTTCTTCCTCTGTCAAAAAAACGTTGCCGTAACGGACTAACCAACTATAAAACTACTTTTGTGAATTGTCTGTTATTTTAGCACCACCCAGGCCTTATATTGAATGACTAAAATAAAACCACTAACCCCAGCGGAGCAGGAATTTGTAAAAGAAAACGAAACGACCGACCCGGCGAAACTGCTTTTACAGGGCCAGCGGTTCCGGCATTTACCCCTGAAAGTACTGGTACACTACATCCAGGCCCGCCAGAAAATAAAACAGAAGCTGCCCAGGTGGTACCAGCACCTGGCCATTGTTTACCCCCAAACTTTATCGCTGGAACAAAGCTCTTCTGAAACCACCGCGGCTTTTAAAGCCAATCTGGTAGCCGGCAATATTTTACTTGATTTAACGGGCGGCTTTGGCATCGACAGTTATTTCTTTGCCAAAAAGATGAAAGAAGTTATTTACGTAGAACGCAACCCGGAACTTGCCCAAATAGCTCAATATAATAGTCGTGTTTTAGGCGCCGCCAATATTCACTTTCATCATTCCGAAGCAGAAACTTATTTAAACAATTTTGAGGGCCCGGCCGATTGGATTTACCTGGACCCCGCCCGGCGCGATACCGCAAATAAAAAGGTGCACCTGCTTACCGATTGTGAGCCCGATATTTTAAAAATATTGCCGCAATTATCTGCCAAAGGGCATCATATTATGCTTAAAACGTCACCGATGCTGGATATTAGCCAGGCGTTGCAGCAACTGAAACAGGTGCACAAAATATATGTGGTTGCCGTTGACAACGAATGCAAAGAAGTATTATATCACTTATCCGCCCATGATAATATTACAAATCCGGCAGTAGAAGCGGTAAACCTGCTAGCCGATGATC
>JAQBNV010000051.1 GCA_028288395.1 Adhaeribacter sp.
TGTACCGTGGGCGCCCTGATTGAAGTAATGGAACCCCTGGGCAATTTTAATTTAATTCCGGATGCTACCCAGGCCCGCAACCTGGTATTAATTGGCGCCGGCAGCGGCATTACCCCTTTAATTTCGATTGCCAAAACGGTATTGCACGAAGAACCCCGCAGCCGGGTAACGCTTATCTACGGCAACCGCCACGAAGGCAGTATTATTTTCCGCGACAAGCTGAGCCAACTGGAAACGCAGTATCCTGGCCGGTTAACCATTGCGCACGTATTAAGCCAACCTAAATTTACGGCAGCAGTGCCAACGACGTCTCCCCTGCCCCCGCCCGCTAAACTTTCATTTAAAGATCGGCTGAAAGCCCTGATGGGGAAACCAGTAGCGAAAGAAGAACAGGCCGTGATAAAACCGCTCGACAACCTGAAGTATATTGGGCGACTGAACCGGAAAATGCTGCTGAATATTTTAAAAGATTTGAACCTGGCTGATTTTCTGGATACAGAATTTTACCTGTGCGGGCCCGAAGGCCTGATGGATGAAGCCCGGGAAGCATTAAAAATATTAAAAGTGGGGCCGGAACGGATACACCAGGAAAGCTTTATAATTACCCATGCGGCGGCCGAGGCTATTCCGGGCGACGTAAGCGTGGGTAATGAACCGGCAGCCACCGATTGCCTGGTGGTTACCTTAATTTACGAAGGCACCGAGTTTAAAGTGCCCGTGCCTCCCGGCCAGACTATACTGGAAGCCGGCTTAGCCCTGGATATTGATTTGCCTTATTCCTGCCAGGCTGGTTTATGTACCGCTTGCCGCGGCAAAAGCCTGTCGGGCAAAGTACACCTCGACGAGCGGGAAGGCCTTTCGGATGCCGAAATAGAAGAAGGTTACGTACTTAATTGCGTCGGCCATCCCCTAACCAACGATGTAGTAATTGAAATTGGCTAGCTGGGTGATGGATGTTAGACGTTAGATATTAGAGGGTGGATATTGGAAGCTGTCGATATTAATTGGCTGGCTTCGGGTATTTTTAAAAACTTATAGAAAATAAAATTTAGACATAATTTATATGGCAGAAAACACAGCAGTTCTGGCTCCCAAAGCCCGCACTTTTTTACCCGCCGATTACCAGGTAACCGATTGGGACGCGGTGGCGCCTTACCTCGAAGATTTAAAAAACCGGAATATTCAATCCGCGGCCGAATTGGAACAATGGCTGCTCGACCGCAGCGAAGTGGAAAGTGTTTTAAGCGAAGACATGGGCTGGCGCTATATCCGGATGACCATTGATACCCGGGATGAAACGGCTACCGAGGCTTTTAATTTTTTTGTAAACGAAATTGAGCCCCACATTGCGCCTTACGATCATGCGCTAAATCAGAAACTGGTAGAATCGCCTTACCTGCCGGAACTGGACCGGGAAAAATACCGCATCTACCTGCGCTCGGTAGAAAAAGCTATAGAGATATTCCGGGAAGAAAATATTCCGCTTAACACCGAAATAACCACGAAGCAACAGCAATACGCCGCCCTTACCGGGGCCATGAACGTAACCCTGAACGGAGAAGAAATGACCTTGCCCAAGGCTGCCGACCGGCTGAAAAGCCTGGACCGGCAGGTGCGCCGGGAAGCTTACCTGGCCATTCAGGAACGTCGGTACCAGGACAAAGACGAACTGAATAATTTATTTTCGGAACTGATTCGGTTGCGCCACCAGGTAGCACAGCATGCCGGGTTTGCCAACTTCCGCGATTATATGTTTGCGGCGCTGGGCCGTTTTGACTACACCGTACAGGATTGTTTTAATTTTCATGAGGCGATAGCAGCCAATGTGGTACCGCTGATTGATGCCATTGACCGGGAACGCGGGAAAAACCTGGGTTTACCCGAACTCAAACCCTGGGATTTGGATGTAGATGATACCGGCCAGCCACCTTTAGAACCTTTTAAAACCGGGGAAGAACTGCTCCTGAAAACAATCGACGTATTTTACCAACTCGATCCTTTCCTGGGCGATTGCCTCCTGACCATGAAAGACATGGGCCGCCTGGACCTGGAATCGCGGAAAGGCAAAGCCCCGGGCGGTTATAATTACCCGCTGGACGAAACGGGCGTGCCATTTATTTTTATGAATGCTACTTCGTCGCTGCGCGATGTGGTTACCATCCTGCACGAAGGCGGCCACGCCGTTCATAACTTTCTCACCCACGAACTGCCTTTGGGCGCTTTCAAACACACCCCTTCGGAAGTAGCGGAGCTGGCTTCCATGTCGATGGAGCTCATCAGCATGGACCACTGGGATATATTTTTTAAAGACGAAGCCGAACTGCGGCGGGCCAAGAAAACGCACCTCGAAAGTGTACTGGAAACCTTCCCGTGGGTAGCCACCATCGACCGGTTTCAGCACTGGGTTTACGAAAACCCGGATCATACCCTGGCCGAACGGGAACACAATTGGCTGCAAATATTTAACCAGTTTAATAACCACGAAGTAAGCTGGGAAGGCCTGGAAAAATACAAACCCTATATCTGGCAAAAGCAACTGCACCTTTACGAAGTACCATTTTATTACATCGAGTATGCCATGGCGCAACTGGGAGCTATTGCTGTGTGGAAAAATTACCAGAAAAATCCGAAGGCGGCCCTGGCCAGTTACAAAGCAGCTTTAAGCCTGGGTTATACCCGGTCGATTGCGGAAGTGTACGAAGCAGCTAATATTAAATTCGATTTCTCGGCCACCTACATCAAATCCCTGACCGATTTTGTGCAGGCCGAAATGGAAAGGCTTTAGTTAGTTGTTAGATGTTAGATGTTAGATGTTAGATGTTAGATGTTAGATGTTAGATGTTAAGAAAAAACTGGCTAGGTAGAGCCTTGGTTACAGTGGCTGCGTTTTTATTTTGATTGATGCTACTGTTTTACTTAACCTTTGCTTAAGAAATATTAGTTAAGACATTCGCAAAATTATTTAACAATCTTTCTGAGAAAGGTAATTTCAAGCCCCTCTCCAGGGGTTAAGATTAGGACGCAAAACAAAACACCCCGTAATTCCGATGAAATCTTCTGTATAGAAAGTAAAACAGGTAACAAAGCAAGCTAGTAAATTGCCTGTAACGCTATCTACCCAAAAGGTTCCCTGCGGGAATGACGGAGGAGAAATAGGTTTTAGGCTTAAAAGAGTTTGCTTATACCTGTGTCCTAATCTTAGCTGCATCGCTGATTTAGGGTGGGACGAAATACCAGTTAGGCTGAAACTCCTAATAGTAATAAAAGCTGGCGGGTGATCGGAGAAAAATAAATAATAAATTGCGGACGTAAAAAATTTTGCGTCCGCCTAATCCTAACATATTATTATGAGTGAATTTACTTCTTTAGATAAATTAGGTGAATTCGGCCTGATTCGTAAAATCCGGGAGACG
>JAQBNV010000064.1 GCA_028288395.1 Adhaeribacter sp.
CGTACCGGCTGGTAGTTAAATTGCACGTATACCTTTTCTATTCTTCCTCCGAAGCGGGCTGGTATGGTATATTGCCGGCGGGTATCGTAGGTTACTATCCCGCTCATTACTATTTCGTTCTGTACCCGCTTTTGTATTGGTTGGATGGTAGTAACCGATGATATTACAGTTTGGTTAACCGGTTCCAGCAAATAATTTAAATCGGTGGGGATAGCCGCCGCTGGCGCCGCGCTGGTTTGCTTCGGCACCAGGTTCATACCGCAAATCGGGCAAGAACCAGGTTCCGAACGGACAATTTGCGGGTGCATGGGGCAGGTATAGATTACTTCTCCGTTGGTTCCAGCTTCGTGATTGTGATTTTCTTTACAACCATTTAATACCAGTAGCAGCAGGAAAACCAAAGATAATAGCAAGTTATTTTTCCAGTTCTTTCTCATAATTTACCCCTATCAGGTATAATTGTTCCAGGTTGTTCAGATATTCCATTTGGGCCATATTCAGGGCTTCCCAGGCATCAATCACCAAGGGCAGCTGGCCGGTATTCTGCTCATAAGTCAGCATGGTAGTTTCGTAGTTGCGGCGCAGGGCCGGGATAATCTTGGTTTCATAATTCTGCACCTGGGTGCGTCTGGTTTGCAGTTCCAGGGCCATGCTTTTTACCATGCTCTGGGCTTCCTGCAAAAGGCTCTGCCGCCCGTGCTGCATGGCTTGTATTTCCAGTTGCATGGCCTTGCTATTGGCTTTGTACATCCGCGACGACCAGGGCGCTATTGGAAAAGATATCATGCCCATGGCCGTAAAAACCTGGGGCATCATCCGGTCGCGGGGGATCATATTTTCCAGCCGGATGCTAAAATCCGGCTTCCGTTCCAGGTTTTCCAGGTGCAGGTTCAGCCGCATCGACTGAATATTTTTGTCTATTTGCCGGATATCGCTGCGGGCAGTACTTAAAAGAGCAGTATCAACCAAAGCTATTGGTTGGGGCACCCGCACTACTGTATCGATGCGGTAACGCAAATCCGGGGGGAAATTCATGAGCCTGTTTAGCTGAATATTTTTCAGGTTCATTTCGGTTTCATTCATCAGCAACATGTTTTCCACCTCGTGGAGCCGGGCCTCCGCTTTGTAAATACTGCCCAAGGTACCCTGGTTATAAGGATAGCGCACCCGCGATAACTTCAGCATAAATTGCATGATGCGTTGGCTTTCCTGAAGAACCGAAGTTTTCTTTTGCAGCACCACCCATTGGTAATAAGCCGTTTTTGCCTGGGCCCGGAATAAATTAGACATTACTTCGTGTTCTTCTTCTTCGACTCCCGATTTAGAAAGTAAATAGGCTTCTTTAGCTTTTAGTTTGGCCGGATTGGGAATGTCCTGTTGAATAGCCGTCATGAACATGCCTTTATCTCTATCTTCCATCACGGCCTGGCCCGGCAGCGGGTACATAAAAACGCCGCCGCCCACCATGGGCGCCATCCAGCTTTTTGCTCCTTTGGCTGCCGCCTCTAACGCTTTGGTTTGTAGGTCGTGCTCCTGCAGCATAAGATTATTATGATGGATATAATGGAGTACACTATCGAGCGATAATACCCGGTTTTGCGCTTTCAGGGTAAGCGTGGCCAGCAGAAAAGCCGCAATAAGAAAGATGCTTTTATAATTAATGGTTAACATCGTAGATTTCAAGTTTGCCGTGTTTTTTCAATTCGTATTCTTTTGTCATTTCAAACACCACCGGCGTTACGAGCAGGATGTGGATAGAAGAAGTAAATACGCCGCCAAT
Organism: Adhaeribacter sp.; assembly: GCA_028288395.1. Lineage (GTDB taxonomy): Bacteria > Bacteroidota > Bacteroidia > Cytophagales > Hymenobacteraceae > Adhaeribacter. Next base: position 1,781 of record JAQBNV010000064.1, read on the forward strand.
CAGAGGCAGCACGATGGGCAGCATTACATCGGTCCCCACGCCGGTAGCCCATAGCACCGGAATCAAACCGAACAAAGAAACCGAAACGGTCATTATTTTAGGCCTTAGCCGCTTAACAGCGCCGCGAAAAACATATTCCCGAATATCCAGCTTCGTAATGGTTTGGCTCGAATTTCCTTTGTCGGCTACCAGCTGGTTCATGGCTTCGTTCAGGTAAACTACCATCACCATCGCTGTTTCTACCGCCAGGCCAAATAAGGCAATGAACCCAACCGCCACCGCTACCGACAAGTTTATGCCGTAGAAATAAACGATAAATACGCCGCCCACCAGGGCAAAGGGAATGGTAATAATATTTAGCAGGGCCTCTTTAAAAGATTTAAAAGAGAAGTACAAAATCAGGAATATGATAAGGATTACCAGCGGAATAATAAATTTCAAGGTCTGGTTAGCCCGAATCTGATTTTCCCATTGGCCGCTCCATTCCAGGTGATAACCGTTGGGAATACCGGTAACCTCTTCGTTAATTTTCTGAATGGCTTCCTGTACCGTGCTGCCCAAATCGCGGTTGCGCACATTAAATAAAACAGCACCCCGCAGCTGGGCGTTTTCGGAGGTAATCATGGGTGGCCCATCGGCAAAGCGCACCTCGGCCACCGCCGAAAGCGGAACCGTACCAGCCACCCCGGATTTTATAGGGATGCGCCGGATGCGATCCAGGCTGTTGCGGTATTCCTGAGCCAGGCGCACATTAATCGAAAAGCGTTGCCGCCCCTCAATGGTATTACCAATAGAAGCCCCGCCCAAAGCCGATTCGATCATGATGTTTACATCATCCACCGTCAGCCTGTAGCGGCCCAATTCCTCCCGTTTTATATCAATTTCCAGGTATTTGCCGCCCGTAACCGGCTCAAGGTACAAATCCTTTACGCCCGGAATATCCTGCAAAGCTAGCCGCACTTTCTGGGAAACCATCGCAATAGAATCCAGGTTCTGGCCGTAAACTTTAACCCCTACATCGGTCCGGATGCCCGTGGCCAGCATGTTGATGCGGTTGATAATGGGTTGGGTCCAGCCATTTATTACGCCCGGGATTTGAAGCTTCTGATCGAGTTCCGCGATAATTTTGGCTTTGGTCATGCCATCTCGCCATTCCGCTTCGGGTTTCAGCTGAATAATGGTTTCGATCATGCTGATAGGCGAATTATCGGTGGCGGTACTGGCCCGGCCGGCTTTACCCAGCACCTGGGCCACTTCCGGTACCGATTTTATAATCTTGTCCTGCACTTGCAAGATGCGCTTTGCTTCGGCATTGGAAATATCCGGGAGCGTAACGGGCATAAATAAAATAGCGCTTTCGTCTAAAGGCGGCATAAACTCCGAACCCAGCCGGAACAGCATGGGAATGGCGATGATTAAAGCCAATATATTAATCCCAATAGTAGTTTTGCGCCACTTCAGGCACCAGTTTAATAAGGGGCCGTATAGCCGTTCCAGGCCGCGGTTAAGCGGATTGCTGTTTTCCGGTTTCAGTTTTCCCCGTAAGAAATAATATATTAAAACCGGTGCCACCGTAATAGCAATAATAGCATCGACCAACAAGATAAAAGTTTTTGTCCAGGCCAGCGGACTAAACAACCGCCCCTCCTGGCCAGTAAGTAAAAATACCGGTAAGAAGGAAGTGATAATAATAATTGTACTCCAAAACACACTGGGGCCAACTTGTTTCGAAGCTTTTTCTATAATTGAAAGCCGGGTTTCCTTATCCATGATTTTCTGTATTTTGGGCATCGGCTAAGTGCCGGTAAGCGTTTTCGACCATAACAATTGCATCGTCCACAATAACCCCGATAGACAAGGCAATGCCGGTCAGGGACATTATATTAGAAGAAATATCAAATGCATTTAACAGGATGAAGCCAATGGCAATGGAAAGCGGCAACTGAATAATAATTATCAGGGCGCTGCGCCAGTGAAACAAGAAGATAAATACGATTAAAGATGCCACTATCATCTCTTCAATCAGGGTGGTCTTTACCGAATTAACCGACTCATTAATCAGGCCGCTGCGGTCGTAAACAATATTAACTTTTACGCCCTGGGGTAAGCC
>JAQBNV010000439.1 GCA_028288395.1 Adhaeribacter sp.
TGGGTAACCTAACCTGCCGGTAAATTAAGTATTTATCACCCGTTCGCGTTTCTTCTGCGCCGGGTTGCCTTGGTAAATCATATAGGGCGCCAGGCTTTCGGTGGCAATTGAACCAACCGCCAGAATACTATGGGTATAACAGGTAACTCCCGGACAGACAACCGCCTGAGCTCCAATCCAAACGCCTTCTTCCAATGTAATTTTATTAATAATCAAATCAAAGGTTTCAGCTTTATAATTGTGGCTGCCTGTTAGCAGCATGCAACCCTGTGAAAGGGTAACGTGGTCCCGGATAATCACCGGTGCTAAATTATCAATCCACACTTTTTCACCTATCCAGACGTGGTTACCAATGGTTAAACCCCAGGGATATTTAATATTTACCTGGGGTTTAATAACCACGCCATTTCCTACTGTAGCGCCGAATAGTCGCAGTATCCGGATCTTAAGCCCATTTACCGGCAACAGCGGGTTGATAAAAATCAGGCTGTTTACAAAATACCAGATAATACGTTTCAGCGCCGATCCACCCGGATTATACCAACTGTTATTATACCGGGCTAAATTTACCTTCCGGTTTCCTGAGACCTCCACAGACATAAGGGGCAATACTAATTTAATTATTGTAAGCGGAAGAAAACAAAGCTTAAACTGGTTACAATAGAGAGGATAATGCTAACTGTGCTTAACCGCTCTTGGTTGGTTATCCGTTTTTTAGTCGGATTTACCAAAATTACATCGTTTGGCTGCAGGAAATACTTGTCAGAAAGCAGCAAGTTGTCTTCCAGTACATTTATATGATAAATATTGGCCTTGCCACTTTCGTTACGAATAATTCTTACATTTTGCCGGTCGGCGAACTGCGAAAAGCCACCTGCCTGGCCAATAGCTTCCAGTACATTAATTTTGGGGTCTATTACGTTAAAAGTGCCTTGTCTGCCAACCTCACCCACCACGGTATAGTTAAAGTTTAATAGCTTAATGGCTATCCGGGGATTTTTCAGGTAATCGGCCGCGGCAGTTTTTACTTTTTTCTCAGCATTTTCCAGGGTTAAACCACTTACTTTAACCAAGCCAATAACCGGTATATCAATCTGGCCTTTGTTATCAACTTTTACTTCTACTTCGGGCCGGTCGTTTAAAAAATTAAATTTTTCTTCCGTCATGCTAAAAATATTGATCATCAGGCGGTCATCTTGCTTTAGTAGGTAATCAGATTGTTTTAAAGCTAAAGATTTAATCAATTCATTTTTTGAGTTCAGTGCATCAGCCTGTTGATCCTGTAGCAGGATTAAATTTTTGCTGGAGGTACAGGAAGCAATAAAAAAAAGTGCTAACAGATAGAAGGGAGCTCGTTTTAAAAATTTCATTGGTTGTTAAGGGTTTTAATTTAGTAAGTTTAAGGATAAAATTCTTTGGTTAAAATATTGCCCACAGAAAGTGCCAGGGTGAAATATGTGATATTGGATAATGCAATATATTTAGTATATAGGCCCGATGTTAATTAATATCAAGGTAATAGCATTTTATTTATTCAAATTTTGCAACGATATAATACTTAAATCATTTAATTTTAGCTTATCATCTCACGTTGCTATCCTAAATAAATAAGAAAATACTAATCGCTTTCGATAACTTCCACCTTTTTGTCGCCAATTTAGTACAGGTTATTAGAGATTTATCGTAACGATTTTATTTTTATTAAACAATCTGCCTTAATATAAGTCTTTCTAACGGATTTTATAATATTTTGCTACTTCAGAATCTTATCGGTATAAAACTTATAAAAATGGTTCTATTTATTTCTCCTGAAACAAATGTAAAGATAGATATTAATAATTAAAAATATTAAAGAATTTTAATATTTAAATATTTAAATTAATTCAAGCTAATAATACTTTATTTCTTAAACTTTTGTTTCGCTATTTGCTTAAAAAAGACAGAAGACTTAAACGCATGCTTTTTCGGTCCGGAAAACAAAAAACTGATTTTTTTAATGCCATATTTTAAAAGTAGGATTTCGGGCACAGGATCTTTTAAATATTATTATCTGATATTAGTTTGATTTTAAGTACAATAGGCCGCACAATAAATAAGATTTAAAGTTTGGCTCCGTTTTGGCCACAACATTTTCCTGTTTACTTAGGTAAAAGGTTCGGATTTATCCGAAGCTATTTCCAAGGTGGAACAATCAGGATTAAGGTAGATAAAAAGAAAAGTAGCCTGGTAAGTAGTGGAAACACTAAAAAATACTTTCTTGCCAAAGTGCTTTTAATCAGGGGCATTAAATTCGGGGTAAAACAATAAAATATTCGGGTAAGGCAAAATCAAGGAGTCCTCTGGTGCTACTATAGGTTATAGTGGCTAAAAAGTTTGATTCTGGCTTATACTAAATAGGTAACAAGAAAATTAAATTGGATATTTAAACAAAAATATATTTATCTTTTTTATAAATTAAACATTGTTAATATTTAATATTTATTCTTTTTATAGTTACCTTTGAAAAATAATAGCAAGTAGATATAGCCATTTGGTGCAGCTAACCCAAACCAGGAAGTTGCGGGCTAAGTGGTTTATTTCGGCGAAACTTTACAAGAAGACAGAATTTTTAAAAATTAACTACCTTTAACAGTAATCCGTTTATTTTATAGAAATAACAAATCAACCTATATATCAAAAATCTACCAGATAATTAATTTATTATGAAAGCAGTTTTACTTGCCGGCGGCTACGGAACAAGAATTAGTGAAGAGAGTGGCGTTAGGCCCAAGCCAATGGTGGAAATAGGGGGTAAGCCTATCCTATGGCACATCATGAAAATTTATTCTTCGCACGGTATTAATGAGTTTATTATTTGCTGCGGGTATAAAGGGCATATGATAAAAGAATATTTCGCAAATTATTGCCTTTACAATTCCGATGTTACTTTTGATATGCGCAATAATAACATGCAGGTGCACCAGAATAATACCGAAGATTGGAAAGTGACCCTGGTGCATACCGGCCACAACTCTATGACCGGTGGGCGACTGAAGCGGGTAAAGGAATATATTGGCAATGAAGCATTTTGTATGACTTACGGCGATGGTTTAAGCGATGTGGACATCACCGAAAGTATCAAATTTCACCAGGAACAGGGACTAATGGCTACTTTAACGGCCGTTCAGCAACCAGGCCGTTTTGGTACCTTTAACCTGGGTTCCGAAAACACCCGTATAAATACTTTTATGGAAAAACCAAGTGGGGGCGATATGCCCTGGATTAACGGCGGCTTTTTTGTGCTGGAACCCGGGGTAATCGATTATATTGAAGGCGATGAAACTACCTGGGAGCGTGAACCGCTGGAAGGATTGGCCCGGGATGGTCAGTTATCGGCCTACCGGCATACCGGTTTCTGGCAACCTATGGACACCCTGCGCGACAAAGTAGTACTGGAGGAAATATGGCAGAGTGGTAAAGCCCCTTGGTACAGCCGCATCTATAATAATGCCTCCGTTAACCAATATTAAGGTAAATAAGGGCCTGCACCTGAATGCGTGCTGGCGTAACAGCTTAATTCAGGTGAATTAATATTTCCTTTTCGGATTATCAACAGCGTGCCCTATATTATTTTACTTTTTGACCTGCAAAATCATCCAGAATAGATAAGCCCTTTAATAAATTTAAAATAATAATTATCTATTTTTAAATAGATGCAACCCGGCATTTGGGTTTCCGGAAACATGCCGGGTTGCATATCGATTTTTATAAATAAAAAATGTCCAGATTAAAATCTGCTTTCTGGGGTTCCGTTTCGTCGCAGTTATTCATGGTTTTTTCCATGGCGCTGGGAATGGTTACCACCCCTTATATTTTAAAATTTTTAGATAAAGAAGAATACGGTTTGTCTACTATCCTTTTTCAAATTGTGGGTTATTTATCTATGTTTGATTTTGGGTTAGGCAGCGCAGTAGCCCGGTACCTGGCCACCAGCCGCGGCGAAGATGAAGCTTCGCAAGCGGCCGTTAACCGGATAATTTCCACGAGTTTCTTTACCTATCTGGCTTTGGGCATCCTGGTAGTAATTACCGGTATTACGGCGGCGCCTTACTTACCGCAGTTTTTTGAAATGAGTGATCGCTTAAGTGATGTTGCTGTTAGTATTGCCTTCACCTTAAGTATTTTTATTGGTTTACAGTTTCCGTTAAAGGTGTTCAGTAGCATTTTTTACGCCCACCAACGGTTATTGCTTTCAAATACCACCGGTTTTGTTATAGGTCTGCTTAATATGATATTGCCCATCGTGTTTCTGTATTTCGGACACGGATTGTGGTCTTTTGTTTACACCAATATTATAAGTGCGGTACTGAGTATTGTCATGACCATTGTCTTATTAAAAAAATATTACGGGTACCTCCGTATCAGGCCCCGCTTTTTTGATAAGGCTTTACTTAGTCAACTGTTTAGCTTTGGGTTTTTCTTATTCTTAAATGCCATCGCCGTACAGATAATTTTCTTTACCGACCGTTTTTTCATCGGTTCTTTTGTTTCATTGTCGGCGGTTACTATTTATTACCTCACGGCCAAAGTACCGGAAATTTGCATGAACCTGGTTTTTAAAATTACCGACAATGCTTATCCGGCCATGGTAGAAATAGTGTCTAAAGAAGGTGGCGATAAATTTAAACAAGTGCACCAGAAATTATTGTTGATAACTGTTTGCTGTATAAGTGCTGCTTTCTGGCTGGTGCTTATCCTGGATTTCTGGTTTATCGAGCTATGGGTAGGCGAAAGTAATTTTGCCGGTTTTAATGTTTTGGTATTAACCTTGATATTAATGGTTAGTCATTCCATTCAGCATGTGAGTGCTATCTGTTTAAACGGGGCGGGGCTGGTTAAAGGATTTAGTATTGTTTCAATCATAGAAGCAGGGTTAAACCTGGGTTTAAGTATTTACCTGGGTCACCGTTACGGAATTGAAGGCATCTTAATCGCTACTATTATTGCATCTTGTGCAACCTCTTTGTGGTATACGCCCTATACTGCTCTTAAATTTATGAAAATAAGCTTATCAGAATACCTGTTTAGGCCTATTCTTTTGCCTTTTACCCTCATTAGTTTGTTAGGAATTGCAGCTTATCATATAACTGACAATATTATTCCGCAATTAGAATCAAATTGGCTAAATTTTGGCATCATTTCCGCTATATTATCGGCTGTGTTTGGTATATTTATATGGCTTGTTTTTCTCAAAAGTGAATTTTCTGGTTATATTCCGGTAAGATTCCGTAAATTTTTATTTGTATAGTCCTCGGGAAGCTTTAATAATTATGGTATGGACAAATTATCTACTGTCTCTGTTTTAATACCCACCTACAATAATGCTCATTTTCTGGATGAAACCATTCAGAGTGTTTTAAACCAATCGTATACCGATTTTGAATTGATTATCGTAGATAACCATTCTACCGATAATACAGATGACGTAGTGCAGCCCTACCTGATAGACCCCAGGTTAAGATACTATAAAAATGCCACCAATATTGGCATGGTAGGCAACTGGAACAAGTGTTTGGAATATGCCCAAGGTACTTACATCAAATATTTATGTTCCGATGATAAATTTCATCCCGATTTGCTGGAGAAATTTGTGGCTGTAATGGAGCAATATCCCCACGTGGCAATTGTTAGCTCTTACCGCGAATATTTCGGGGAGAAAAGATTTAAGCAGGAATTGCCGCCTTTTTCCGGACTACGTTCCGGTAAAGAAGCTATTTGTCTTTCGTTGGAAAAATGGAATTGGATCGGCGAACCTACCACCGTGATGTTCCGGCGCTCAGGCCTAAAAGTGGGAGACTTTAAAACCGATTATAAATATTTCCCGGATTGGGATATGTGGTTGAGGTTGTTAACCACCGGCGACTGTTACATTATTCCCGAAACACTCTCTTATTTCCGGTTGCATCCCAACCAGGTAACAGCGCTTGTATTGCAAAACTCCTCGAACCTTTTTGAAGAATATTATTTCTTTAAAGCCGTAAAAGAGAAAAATGAATACGAAATAAATTTTGCCGAATTCGATATAGATATCCTGATTAAGCTGAAAGCATCTAAATGCGTCCGGGCAATCTACCGGCTAATTCCAAAATTAAAGGAGAGAAGAAACTGGTCTTTATTGCTGCAGGCCATAAAAATTGCAATTGCCGAAAAAGCTTTTTTTAAAGTAGATGCCACGCACCATGATCTGCTTCGGGCAAAAGCCCTGGGTGCCCCGGTTATGGCTAACCAGCAAAGCCATGCTATTTAAATTAAAGCATATTTAATTTATTTGTAGGAGGGGCATTACTATACCGTACTCCAGTTTAAAATTGTACCGAAAGACTAAAGACTAACCGCTATAACAAATGATTATTATTGATAAATATTTACAGGAAAGAGAAAAAGAAGGCAGGCCTATCCGGGTTGGATTGTGGGGCGCCGGCGAAATGGCCAAAGGGCTGGTAAACCAGGTAATGCGCTATACTCCTGGTATGGAAATAGCCGTTATTGCCAACCGGACCCTTAGCAAAGCCCAGGAAGCTTACGAATATACTGGCCATACCGCCGAGGTTTGTCAGGATTTAGCCTCGTTGCAAGCTGTTATTTCGGCGGGCGGATTGGCGGTAACCGAAAACGCTGAATTGCTTTGTGAAGTAGATGGATTGGATTTACTCGTAGAATGTACCGGCACGGTGCTTTACGCGGCTAATCTGGTGATGAAAGCCATCGAAAACAAAAAGCACGTGTTACTCTTTAACCCCGAGGTTGTTGCCCTGGTGGTACCAATATTATAAGTATACGCCGATAAGGCCGGGGTAATGCTGAGCGGTGCCGATGGTGACCAGCCTGGCGTTATTATGAATTTATTCAGGTTCGTTAAAGGCTTGGGTTTAACCCCGCTGATTTGCGGCAATATAAAAGGGTTACAGGACTTTTACCGCAACCCAACCACCCAGGCCAGCTTTGCGGCCCGCTGGCAGCTAACGCCCGAAATGGTGACCCAATTTGCCGATGGTACTAAAATATCTATCGAACAAGCCTGTGTAGCCAATGCTACTGGTATGGGCGTAGCCAAGCGCGGCATGATTGGCCTGAATTACGCCGGCCACATCGACGACATGGTTACCATGTACGATGTGGAAGAACTGAAGCGCCAGGGTGGTATTGTGGACTACGTAGTAGGACCTAAACCCGGTCCGGGCGTATTTGTGTTTGCTATCACCGATGATCCGAAGACGAAGCATTATTTGGAATACGGAAAATTAGGAACTGGCCCGCTTTATAGCTTTTATACGCCATACCACCTGATTTATTTCGAGATTCCGATATCTATTGCCCGCATGGTGCTGTTCCAGGATATTATTATGGCGCCTATTGGCGGCCCTGTGGTAGAAGTTGTAACCTTTGCCAAAACTGATTTAAAAGCCGGTAAAACCCTGGATGGCTTAGGCGGTTACGATACTTACGGCCAATGCGAAAATGCCTCTACTGCCCGCCAGGAAAACCTGTTGCCGGTTGGTTTAGCCGAAGGAGCTATCTTGAAGCGCGATTTAGCCCGCGACGAAGTAATAACTTTTGCGGACGTGGAACTCCCCGCCGATAACCTGATTCAGCGCTTATACCGCGAGCAAACCCAATTGTTTTTCCCAGAACTGCAGGAAAATGCCGTAGAAGTAAAAATCCTTTAAGCTTACTTAAGATAAAAAGATACTTTGATAAAGTACTGGCGGAGCTTTATACAATAATTTAAACGTAGACCAGTGAAAGCCAAATTGTCATTAACAAATCAGCACATTTAAAAATTAGCACTTTAATACATGATACAAACTACAAAGGCCGGAACCGATAACCGGATTCTGCAAGCCGATATGGTAGCCATTTACGAAAAGCTATCAGGCCCGGAGAAAGATAAACTGCGGGGTTCCACCATCCTATTAACGGGCTGCGGCGGTTTTCTGGGTTATTATTTTATGCATTTCTTTTCGCACTTTGCCGCAGAATTACAGATTAAACAAATTATTGCCCTCGAGAACTTCCTGACTGGTACCAAAGACTGGTTAGATCAACTTGTCGACAGCAACCCGGAGCTGATAAAACTGCACGAGTTTAACGTGATTACCGATTCCGTAGAAGCTATTCCGGGAGCTGCCGAAGCCGATATTGTTATTCACATGGCTTCTATTGCCTCGCCCACATTCTACCGTATTTACCCCATCGAAACCGTAGATGCCAATATTACCGGCCTGCGCCGCCTGCTCGATTTCTACGCCGGCAAAAGCCTGAGAGGCTTTCTGTTCTTTTCGAGCAGCGAAATTTACGGCGATCCGTTTCCGGAGTTTATTCCTACCAAAGAAGATTACCGCGGCAACGTGGCCACTATTGGTCCGCGGGCTTGCTACGACGAAGCCAAAAGATTTGGCGAAACCCTGTGCTACTTATTTGCGCAAAAGTACAACATGCCCATTGGCATTGCCCGGCCTTTCAACAACTACGGTCCTGGCATGAATATAAACGACAAACGCCTGCCAGCCGATTTTGCCAAAGCGGTAATTGAAGGCCGTGACCTCGAAATATTATCGGATGGTACGCCTACCCGTACGTTCTGCTATATTTCTGATGCCGTAAACGGCTACCTGAAAGTATTGCTTCACGGCCAGTTTGATGTATTTAACATCGGCATGGACAATCCGGAACTGTCGGTACGCGATTTTGCCGAAATATTTAACCGCAACGGTAAAGAAATCTTTGATTACCAGGGCCAGATTTCCTTTAGCCAATCGGCCGACAAAGAATATTTAACTGATAACCCGAACCGCCGTTGCCCCGATATTAGCAAGGCCAGGGAAATATTACAGTACAATCCTATAGTTCTGGTAGAAGAAGGCATTAAGCGTTATTTAGAGTTTCTGCACATTAACAACGGTAAATTAGTATGATCACGGTATTAGGATTAGGATTTGTAGGCTTAACGACGGCCTTAGGCTTCAGTAAAAAAGGCTTCAAAGTTTATGGTATTGATGTAAATCAGGAGCGGGTTAACAGCATTAAAAAATACGAAGTTCCGTTTTACGAGCCGCATCTGGATGAGGTGCTGCGCGAAGAACTGGGCCATAACTTTATTGTTGATACATCGCTCGCCGATGCCGTTAACGATAGTAAAGCCATTATTATCTGCGTGGGTACACCGGGTAACCCCGATGGCAGCGCCAACCTAACGTATTTATTAGATGCCGTCAAAAGCATTTTTGAAGTAAGCCAGGGCGATTTCAAGGTAATTGTTACCAAATCTACGGTGCCGCCTTCTACGGTAACTAAAAAAGTAAAACCTTACGTCGACGCGTTAAACAGCCAGTACAATAAGCCCATTGGGCTGGCCTCTAACCCGGAGTTTTTGCGCGAAGGCTACGCCTGGGACGATTTTATGAACCCGGACCGCGTAGTGATTGGGGTAGAAGATGATCGTTCGAAAGAAATCCTGAACCAGCTTTACCTGCCCTTTAATGCCCCGGTACACTACGTAACTTACAACTCGGCCGAGTTTATCAAATATCTTTCGAATACCTTGTTGTCTACGCTCATCAGCTTCTCGAACGAGATGGCCATGATTGCCGAACATATTGGTAACATAGATGTGCCGGGCGCTTTTAAAATATTGCACCAGGACAAACGCTGGAGCGGACAGCCGGCCGCCATGGCCAGTTACGTTTACCCGGGCTGCGGCTACGGCGGTTACTGCCTGCCCAAAGATACCGCCGCCCTGAGCAGCATTGCCCAGGAAAATGGATTTATGCCAAAAATTCTGGAAGGAAACCTGCAGATAAACGAAGAGATAAAAGACTTTGTGGCCGATAAAATTGCTGCTGCCGTTCCAACCACGAGTAAAATTGGCATATTGGGCTTATCGTTTAAAAGCGGTTCCGACGATGTGCGCCTGAGCCCCAGCAAGTTTATCATCGAAAAATTACTCGCCAAAGGCTATACTGATATTCTGGCTTATGACCCTATGGCCAACGAGGTATTTGCGAAAGAATACGGTTTACCTATTACCTATATCGATACCCTGGCCGAACTGGTGGCGCAAGCCGATGAACTGGTTTTATTAACCAATTGGGCGGAATTTAAACAAAACAAAGCTTTGATTACGAGCAAACGCTTATTTGATTTTCGTTATGCATTCGCCGAATTGCCCAGTGCCCAGGTGGCCCATACTTTAACTGCTTAATTAGGCAATCTTAAAATTACCTTCCTTGTGCTGCTTGGGTGCAAGGAAGGTAATTTTGCCGGCTTAAAAACCTTTATTTTAATTGGTTTTACTACAGGAACTTACCGGTGAAAAAGAACTTTCTCCAGCTTTAATTACTATGAAAATAATAGATTCATTTTCCGGCGGCCCATTTTTATTTGAATCCCATTTTTTTGAAGATGAGCGTGGCATTTTTCTAAAGGTATTTAATACCGACAATGATTTTATGAACGCGTATGTGGTCAGACAAATCAACTACGTTACTTCCGTGGAGAAAAATACCTTACGGGGCTTGCATTACCAGCGCGGCGAACATGCCGAATCTAAAATATTCCGGGTAATAAACGGCGCAGCGCAGGTAGCTTTTGTTGATGTAAGAACCGATTCTCCTACTTACCTCCAAGCCACTACGTTGGTATTAAACAATCCGAAACAAGCCATTGCGATACCCCGGGGATTTGCGACCGGATACTGCACCTTGGCTGATAATACGGTTATGCTTTACCTGGCCGACAATGATTATAATGTAAGCACTGAGGCTGGCCTGTTGTGGAACGATCCCAAATTAAATATTGACTGGTTAGTTGACGAACCAATTCTGTCGGGGAAAGACAAAGCCTGGCTTCCGGTTACAGATTAGCGATTTTAAAGTCTTGATCTTTGATGTGAATATTTAAAAATATTTGCTTTTAGCCAAAAATATTTATTTTATAAATTTATTTTATAATTAAATATTTAGTTGGTTAACCTTTCTTGATCGTAGTATGAGAAGCCGTAAAATTGTATGCCTGAAAGCAGAAAAAAATAGAAGATGAAGGCGTAAACCCATTTAATTTTAAAGTTGATAAGATTTAATGTATTAATAGATAAGGAAGTATGAATGAAGCGTCTATTATTACCACTTTACCTGTGACCAATTCAGGAAATAGTAGTTCTAACAGTACGCCAGCCAAACCAATTATTTTTTCTCCGGTTAAAATATTTAAATGGCTGCTGGTTATAATCGGATTGCTTTTGGTTGCGCATGCACTAACACTTTTAATGCAGGCATTTAACCCGGAAAAAGCCCGTATGAACGAATTATTGGATATGTTTTTAAACTTCAACCACGAATCAAACTTGCCTGCTTTTTTCTCAACCATTCAGTTGTTGTTAGCAGGGGCTGTTTTATTCCTGGTTCCGGCGTATAGAACCAGGAGATTTACTGGGTTTTCTTACCTGGGCCTGGGTTATTCCCTACACCATCTTTATTTTAGTTGTAGCCTTATTTTTTCTAAGGTTTGTGCTCCGTTTACCCTCCATGACCACGAATTTATTTTTTATCAGGATTCATTTTTGTTGATGTTGCCCTCGGAATCGGATGTCTTGAAGGCTATTATTTTAAAATA
>JAQBNV010000444.1 GCA_028288395.1 Adhaeribacter sp.
TTGTTTTGGTTAATCATTTAGAAATATCTTATTTATATTATTCATTTTATTTAAAGCTTGCCTCACCAAAGGGGACTTTGTTTTACATTTTCAGCCCGGCAAATAAGGAAAGAAAAAATATTTTAAATTATCCCATTCATTTCCTAACTATTAAAGGAACATGGATTAACCTGCTCCATTTAAACATATTAACCGCTCAAAATACAGCTACCAGCTCTAAAACATTAGCTGTTCACCTATTTATTCCGGCCTGGCTACTGCTGCCTTCTTCGTTTTATTTTAATATTTTAAGCTAATGGATCAGCTATTTTTATTAAATCCTGAATAACCTTGCCATTGTGTTCAAAGCGCGCGAGGGTATATACATGACCGTCTTTTCCAACCGCAATTGCGTTTACATAAGTAGGCCGTTCCCCATCTTCGTAAAATATAGGCCCATGATCAATATATTCCTGGTGCGGTATATTATACGTTACCAGGTGCAGGTTCTCTAACCCTTTGGCCGCACCTTTGGCTATCTGGGCTTTTCCTTTCAACCTTTTCCCATCAATATAAATCGGGCCACCCGTTAAATAATAAATGGTTTGCTGATCCGGGCCGAGCTGAAAACCCAGGTAACCGTAACTAAACTGATCGAACATACCGCTTTTTCGCGAGGGCTCCGACGTAATCCGTTCCACTAATTCAATTTTTTGCTCGCGGGGATCGAACCGGAATAAATAGCCCGAATTGCCGTGTACGCCGTAGGCAACTTGTTCGGTGGGGTGCCAGAATATTTTGCGCCAATTATAACCCATACTGCCCGGGCGGGTATAGTCGTACTGTCCAAAATAATCGAGTCGCAAATCCACCCCGGATAACTTCTGAATAGCCGCATCGCCCGGTTTATAAGTCAGGATGTCGCCTTTGGAAGTGGAAAAATACACCCCACCCGTTTGGGGATCAACAAATAATGAACGGCATAAAGAACGGAAATCATCGCCGGGAGTGCCGGCCTCGCCTTTGGCCGAAACCGGGCCAAGTTTATTTAATTTATTTTGTTGGATATCATAATGAATAAAATTACCGTAAGGCCAGGTAATACCAAAAAGGTGTCCCCGCTCGCGGTCCATGGTCATGGATACGACGCCTTCGCCATCGGGAACCAGTGCCAAATCTTCGAATTTCCTGGTAGTTAAATCGTAGGACAAAAAATGCCCGCCGGGGTACAAATTATAACCAGCCGGCGGCACCTCGGGTAAGCGATCCATACCATCAATTAGCTGGTAGTAGCCCACATGGGTAGCAAAATATAACTTGCCGTCCTTTTCGTAAAACCGGACATGGCTTTTACCTTGCGGAATAGCATTGGCCGCCTGCTCCCCACAAACCTCGGTTAAATCGGCTAAAAACTCGGTAGTATCAGTAGCCGGGTCATACACAAACATTTGCCCGCCCTGCTCAATAGAATCCGACGAAAGCACATAATAAATTTTGCCATCGCTGGCGCAAGAAATGGCATTATAGGTATCATGGGCCCGTTCAAACCCGGAGTAATATTTTTTGGCCTCCAAAGTAGGTTTAACAGAAGTATCAACGGCGTAAAGATTTAAATCAGGTTTATTCATAGTGGTAATCGGATTCTTAATTTTTTAAGGGTTTGGCTGCAGTTTTCAAAATATTATCTTAGCTCTGGGGCAAAGGCATCTAAACTAAAAACCCGAGACCTCGTTTGGTTATAGCCGGAATAATTTTTTAGCATTTTCGTACAGGATTTTCCGTTCAATTTGTTTGCTCGGCGTCAGTTTCCGGATGGCCGTCAGGGCTTGGGCACCGGTGCAGGCATTTCCCTGGCCTACAGCATCATTACAATCGCTGCCGTAAATAAGCTTATCCTGGTGTCTTTCCAGAAATTGCCGGGCATGTTCTTCGTCGCGGGTGAGCGCGGCCAGACCTGAACCGGCCGAAAAATCAGCGTACATATTGGGGTAATTCCGCAATAACCCATCGGTTATTCCGCCGGGCGTTACTTTTGTTTTGGGGTATAATATGCTTTGGTCTTTGTGCTCTTTATCAATATTGGCCCACCAGGTTTGCGCGTGGCCGATAAAATTAACCCGGGGGTATTTTTCCAGCATTTTATAAAACCGCTCGTAACCAAAAGAGTACATTTTAAATTGCCAGTGCATCAGAACCGGTACTTTGTAGGTTTGGGCAAGTTGGTAAATTTTCTGCATTTCCGGCGAATCGCATTCCACCCCAAACTTTAATTCGCCAATTAATTTGCCTCCCAGTTTTAAATATTTTTCTATTTCCTGCGTAGCCTCGGGCACATCCGGCACTTCGTTGGCGCCAAACAAAAATTCTTGTGGGTATTTTTGGGCAAAGCGGTAACATATTTCGTTGCCGCCGGCACCTACCTGCAAACCATTGGCCACTCCATGGTGCGTAGAAGCCGTAAGTACCGGCCGGCCAGCTGGTAGCAGCATAGTGGTGGTAATGCCCATGGTACGCTGGTGCGCCAAGAGTTGTTCCTGGGTCCGGCCGCTATAGTCGGTATGCTGATGAATATCAATAACGGGCTCGGGCCTAACGGCAGTCAGACCAGCGGCATTTAGCTTTAACGAAGTACCTACCAACAGTAAACTGGTACTCAGTAAAAAATCACGGCGCGAAAGAGAACGGGGCTTTAATTCCGGGGCCGGTTCTGCAGGAACAGCAAGCGCAGAACCTGCATCTGGTACTACCCTTACCGCCGTTGCGCCTATAAATTCGATTTTTCCATTTATACCCATTACGGCGGGTTGATTTTCTATTGTCATCAACAGGTAATATTTTATCAGGTTACTCCATTTCTCCGGTAAGTAAAGCACTAGGCACCCAAATAGGCTCGATTATTTTTTTGCTTGTTTCACAATTTTATCGGCATTTTTATGCACTTTCTCAATGGCCGAGGCAATAGCCATCATATCGGACTTATTGCCCAGTAATAAATTTTGGGTAAACCATACTGCTTCTTCGTTGCATAATTTATCGTTTTCCGGACAGCGGTTTCGCTCCATATATTTATTATAATCGAGCATTTCTTTCGAATAAATTTTTTGATAATTTTTTGATTGGAAAGTCTCTTTCAGGAAAGGCTGGGTATTGAGGGTGGTATAGCCACTAGAGCAAGGAATGCCTTCGGCCCGAATAGCATTCAGGAACTCCTCGCGGGATAAACCTTTAAATTTTTCTTTTTTGTACCGGAAAGCAAATAAGTGAAATGCTGCCCGCGTAACATTGTCGTATAATTTATAAGGTACTATACCCGGAATAACTTTTATCTGGGATTTGAGGAAAGCGGCATTCTCGTTGCGGGTAGTGGTTTGGGCATCCAGTCGTTTTAACTGCGCCAACCCGATGGCAGCCTGGTATTCGGTTAACCGTACTTTGGTACCCTGCATAATACTGCCGGTACCAATGGCTCCTACCGCGCTGCCGTAGGGCAAACCCAGGTTCTGGTAAGAGAAACAGCGATCCATAAAGGCGTCGTCGTTGCTCACTATAGCCCCCGCTTCGCCAATAGGTAAGTTCTTGGAATTCTGAAAACTAAAACAACCCGCATGGCCAATGGTGCCTACCTTTTTACCGTTTACCTCCGCCAAATGGGCCTGGCAAGCATCTTCTATAACCACCAGATTATGTTTTTTGGCAATGGCCATAATCCGATCCATATCGGCGGGTAAACCCAGAATATGCACTGGCAAAATAGCTTTGGTACGTGGCGTAATTTTGGCTTCTATCTTGGCCGGGTCCATCTGATAAGTATGGGGATCAATATCCACAAACACCGGCATAGCCCCGTTGGCCAACACTGCCTGCACGGTAGCTATAAAGGTGTATGGCGGAACCAGCACTTCGTCGCCCCCCCGGATATTTAACTGATTAAGCGCAACAATTAAGGCATTGGTGCCATTTGAAACCGCCAGGCTGCGTTTAGCGCCTAAAGCATTGGCCCATTCCTTTTCAAATTCCGTTACGACGGCTGCCCGCGACCAGACGCCACTCCGGAGCACTTCCAGCACCCGTTTTTCATCAGTTTCGGGATTCCAGACGGGCCAGGTGGGCCATTTTATTTTATCCCAGGCGGGCTGTCCACCCAGTATGGCCGGCGTAGCAGCATTTTTCACCCCCTTGGCAAATAAAGGAGCAGTTATGCTCGCAGTTAGAACCGTACCAAGTCCGGCCAAGGTATTAAATTTTATAAATTCCCTTCGGGAGAAATTACTTTTGAACATTTTCATGTTTTTACCCGGTATAAATTCGCTTGTTATAAGATACCTGCTTTTGCTTACCCCTTTTCGCAATGATTATTGTTAGAGAAAAGCTAATTTAATTTAAGTTTTGACCGAAGCTAACCCACCAGTCTTTCAGCCAGCTAGTAATTTACCAACCTTAACCAGTTATACTTTTTTAATATATTTCCACCCTCTCCCTCCACGCTTTTAACCCCTCCCTCTCTAGTTAAATTAACAGCATAATAGCGGGCACGTACCCGATATTATCCAAAAAATATTATAATAAAAAATTATTTAAACTATTTTATCCGATTAAAATAAATCTGTCTAGACCTATATTATTTTTTAAATTTAATAGAAGAAACTTACCCCATCGTAATTAGTTGTTAAATGTTAATTCCAACTCTTACCAGCTTAATTAGCTTTAAAATTCTTTTCTTTCTAAATTTTAAATTCGGTCCTCTGCCTTTGTTTAATACAAGTCAGTAAAAAGTAAAAACTTTGATTCACCGGTATATTATTTCTGTCTAATTTAAAATATTCTTTATTTGTTTGGTTTAGCGGGCACCTGGGCCAGGGTGGCCAGGCGCTTCATTTCGTTAATAATAAGTGTTTGGGTATCGCCCCCCCACTTGCTGGGTAATCCGTAAACAATTTGCGCCGATTCTCCTTCATAGCCGCCTTCTTTTAGTACAGTAGTTGAAGGAATATAAGACATAACATCGTTGGAATAGCCCAAAACAAATATATGAGGACCGAAAAGTTTTTTAAGTTCGATGGCATATTCTATTACCAATTCACCGCCTAAACTCATAACCGGCTGGTCGCCTATTTTCCAGACTTGTAAAGGGAAGGGATAAGACGTCATAAATGCTTCGCCACGTTGCGCTTTTCCGAGCATA
>JAQBNV010000114.1 GCA_028288395.1 Adhaeribacter sp.
TTAGTTGAATTTTTCGGCGATATATTCAATCAGTTTTTCGTCACCCATTTTGTTAGATGTGCTTTCGTTAGCTACTGTGTTTTTAAACTGGGCTGTTTCGGCCATAAAACGAATAAATTGTTCCTGCGAAATGCCCGTACCAGTTATATGTACTTCTTCGGCATTTTGCATAAGCGCCGTTATTTCCTTGAAAAACTTTTGCTGTAACGCCTGCTCGGCATTATTAGCCGCATTTTCGTTTGAGTTGTTTCCTTGTCCCTCATTCTTAGCCTGGCCAAGCACAACAAAATCACCGGTATCAACAAGTTCTCTTCCTACGATAGTGGCATGATTGGAATCCATCCAAACTCCGAACTGCTTTTTATTTTTTCCTGACATTTAATTTAAATAAGTATAATGGTATAACGGGCAAAAGGCATAATAAACTGGAAATGACTGTTTTTATTTATAATTACTTTTCATTGGTGTACCTAAAAACTGCCAGATTGCTTTGAAATAGAAAGCCAATCAACTCTTATCCTAAAATATAATTATTGTCTTACCCTGCTTAGTTTTTCAACTGATATAATTTTAATTACGCTTCCCTCTTTCTCAATAAGTTTTTCATCTTTAAAATCGGCTAGGGTGCGGCTAATCGTTTCGCTGGCCGTGCCTACCATCGAGGCCAGGTCATCGCGGGAAACCTTGATTTCGCAGTTATCTGTTTCATTGCCCCAAAACTTTCTCGCTAAATTTATCAAAGCATCAGCTAACCTTTTCCTGACGGAGTTATAAGCCAGTTTTAATAATTGCTCCTGCTTTTCCTGGACATTGCCGGATAATAGCTGTATAAACTTTTTCGCGATACCTGGGTCTTTAAATAGCAACGCGTTAAATTCATCGCGCGGAATAAGATGTAATTCGGCAAGTTCCAGGGTTTCGGCACATTCCGGATAAGGCGTATTTAACAGCACCGACTCATAACCAAAAAAATCACCGGGAATAAAAATACCAGTCATTATCTCCCGCCCGTCAGGGTATAAAAGGCTGGTTCGTATTTTACCACTTTTAACATAGTAAACATAACCTGCCTGGTCGCCGTCCTGGTAAATATATTGTTTCTTATTATAATTGCGCAGGCGGCTTTTTCCGGACAGATCGGTTAGTAATTTGGCCGAGCGGGCTTCGTTTAGCAAACCTTCAAATGCATGGGAATTATTAGCACTATTCATTATTCGTTTGTGCTTTTGCAACCGGCTTTCAATGGCATTGAGTAATTCCATATCATCGAAAGGTTTGGTCAGGTAATCATCGGCACCTAAATCCATTCCTTTACGCATGTCGGCCCTTTCCGCCTTGGCAGTTAAGAAAATAAAAGGAATATCGGCGGTGTTTTCATTTTTACGCAACAAATATAAAACATTGTAGCCGTCCATTTCGGGCATCATAACATCGCATAAAATAATATCAGGCAAATCAGCCTGAGCCATTTCCACTCCTTTTCGCCCGTTTTCAGCCGTAGTAACGCTAAAATCAGCCAGGGTTAAAATCTCCGCGGTGCTTTCTCTTATGTCCTGATTATCTTCTATCAGCAGCAATGTTTTCTTGGGTGTGTTCATCTTTTTTAAAAATTAAGGTTACAGAAGTTCCCTGGTGTTGCGCACTTTGGCACTTTACCCGGCCACCCATTAATTCTATGTAGCGTTTTACAATATTTAAACCTAAACCCGTTCCCGGAATATTGCCGGTATTATGGGCCCGGAAAAAAGGCTCGAACAAGTTCTTTTGCTCGTCTTCCGGAATACCAATACCATTATCTTTCACGGTTATGCAAACTGCTCTGTCGTCTACTTCGGTATTAAATTCGATAAAAGTATTTTCGCCGGAATATTTTATAGCATTGGAAACCAGGTTTATAACTGCGTTTTTTAACAGAGCCGGGTCCAGGAAAACCTGACTAACCGAACCGGTGTGCTGGTACACAATGGTTTGGTTTTGCTTGGCTATTAATTGCATTTCTTCAATCAGGTCTTCCGAAAACCGGATCAGGTTGAAGTGCTGCAAAGCGGCTTCGGTTTTGCCGGCTTCCAGCTTTTCAAGTGATAAAAAATCATTTAAAATTCCCGTGAGGAGCGAGACCGAGTTTTTTATTTTATTTGTATGCTTTAAAATATTTTCAGAATCGGTTTTCTGCAAATATTTATCAATTAATACCGCCGAAAGCTGCACCGAACTTAAAGGAGTCCGGAACTCATGCGAAGCCATGGAAACAAAGCGGGTTTTGAGCAGATTTAGTTCTTTTTGTTTATGCATCGCCCGGGCCGCTTCGTCGCGGGCCGTTTCCAGTTCATCTATCAAATGCTCTAAATTCTGGGTACGATCTTTAATTTTTCCTTCCAGCTCCCCGGTATATTTTTTCAATTCGGCTTCAGCAGCCTTTTCTTTCGTAAGGTCGTGGACAAAACCGGTATAAATAATCCGGTTTTCGTATTCCACTTCACTCATTGCCAACCGGAACGGAAACGTACTGCCATCTTTTTTTAAACCTAAAACTTCCCGGCCAATGCCAATCATCCGTTTCTCCCGTGTACGTTCATAGCGTTGCAGGTAACCATCGTGGGCGCTTTTATCTGGTTCTGGCATCAGCACCGAAATATTTTTCCCGATAATTTCTTCTTCGGTATAGCCAAAAAGTTTTAGTGCGGCCGGATTAATTGATTCAACTATGCCCCTATTATCAATAGTTATAATGCCATCTATGGCCGTATCAATTATAGAATGAAGTAGTTTCAGGCTATCCATATAAAATTTTTATATACCAACAGGAATTGCCTGTATGTAAATATACGTACGTATTTGAAAGTAAATAACTTTTTAAGTTAAAATTGTAATATAAAGTAACAAAGGACATCCGCAACCTTAAACTTGATTATTTATTATGCATAATATTGTAAGTAGCTGTTTCATAATTAATTTAAAAAACACAATATATCCCCTGTCCTATTTTTAGTTAAATAAAGAATCAAAGAAACTTTACTTGGAAAGTGTACAATGCGTACCAGTGTTGAATTTCGTGACTCAAAAATTTTTATTTAAAAATTGCTATTGGCACAGGTATAACCACTGGAAATCAGGAAGATTTTGAATGGATTCCGGCTATTTTATTTTCAGCAGTATTACCAATCAATAGGAAGACAACCTCAAGGCACGATATATTTTATATGTAAATATAAAGGCCACTTTATATTTACTCCTGTCAGATCCTGAAAAGCAGTTTGCTTCAAAGAATACCTTACAGCTTTTAGATTAATATCATCATTTTATTTTAAGAAGAAAATGGTGATTAGTATCACTAAATCATTTGTTAAAGATCATGACATTCCTGGCGGCTGATGTCGAATTTTGTTAGGTAAAAAATTCGAAATGATGAATACATTTGGTGATCAGAAATTATCAACGGAGATGCAGGAGCTTTACCTGCAAAATAGAAATTGGCATTCCGATGTCCTTAATCTGGAAGATGAAACGCGTTTCTTACGGAAGATAATCCAGCAGGTACTGTCATCGGTATTAAAAGAAGATAGTTCAGAAGAGATTAAGTTTATTTATGTTAGTCTTAACGAATTGGAAGAACGCAGGAATAAATTAAAATCCTTGATTATTCGCCAACAGCACTTGTTAGAATCAGCTTTGGAAGACCATACTAACCATTTAGGTTTTGGTGTAATCGCTGAAATCGGAAAAATCATAAATGAAATAAAGTCTATTTTTATTTCTGACAAGTTGATTAAAAAAGAATTATTCACATTAGTAGAAGAAGTGATTGGAAAAGATAAGTTAGTCCTTTGCTAAACGCTTAAAATTTATTAAAAAATTATGGGTGCCTTTCTGAAAACTTCCTATCACTATGTTTTACGGTATATAAAGGCTCCTTTCCTCAGCGTATTTATTATCGGTTTTTTGATAATTGGTTGCAATCAACCGATTAAATATGCCACCGCGACTGATTCTTTAAAGAAAAATTTGGATCAAACCATACCGGGAAGTTTTGCCGAAAAGTCAGACTTTGTTTTTGATAGCACACAAATAGCTGATTTTTTCAAAACCTATCCTAAAGTGAAAAGCTATGAGCAAGATATTAGGAGCTTTTATCGCAAAAGAAACTTTTCGTATGCTTGGTTTGATAAAGGTGAATTAATTGAACAGGCCGGTAATCTGTCAAATAGATTAATGAATTTAGAAAATGATGGCGTTTATAAACAACTTTCCTATTTAAAGGCGCTTGATTCTTTAATGTACGGCAGCAATAATAAGGACGATAAAGAAAAAAGGCCTGATATCGTGCTGGAGCTTGTAAGTATCCCTAAAAAAGGGACAGTTTAAAAATAGACAAGAAAAGTGTTTATATTTAAACTGAACAGATGA
>JAQBNV010000169.1 GCA_028288395.1 Adhaeribacter sp.
CAAACCAGTTCCGTTAAGCGAGGTAGAATCAGTTGAAAGTATTTTCAAAAGGTTTGCCACCGGCGCCATGTCGTTCGGATCAATTTCGCACGAAGCCCACTCTACCCTGGCGATTGCCATGAACCGCATTGGTGGCAAAAGCAATAGCGGCGAAGGCGGCGAAGATGAAATTCGTTTCGAGCGCAAGCCCAACGGCGACTGGGAACGGTCGGCTATTAAGCAGGTAGCTTCCGGTCGTTTCGGGGTAACCAGCTATTATTTAGCTAATGCCGAGGAACTGCAGATTAAGATGGCCCAGGGTGCCAAGCCCGGCGAAGGCGGTCAGCTGCCCGGCCATAAAGTAGATGAATGGATTGGTCGCGTACGGCATTCTACCCCGGGGGTAGGTTTGATTTCGCCGCCGCCGCACCACGATATTTACTCGATTGAAGATTTAGCCCAGTTAATATTTGACCTAAAAAATTCAAATCCGAAAGCCCGGATCAACGTGAAGCTGGTTTCGGAAGCAGGGGTTGGAACAGTAGCTGCTGGGGTAGCCAAGGCTTTCTCCGATGTGGTCCTGATTTCGGGTTACGATGGCGGTACCGGCGCTTCGCCGATTAGTTCGATTAAGCACGCTGGTTTGCCGTGGGAACTTGGCCTAGCCGAAGCCCACCAAACCCTGGTCCGGAACAAATTGCGCAGCCGCATTGTGGTGCAAGCCGACGGACAGATGAAAACCGGCCGGGATTTAGCCATTGCTGCCCTTTTGGGTGCCGAAGAATGGGGTGTAGCGACGGCAGCCCTGGTAACCGCCGGTTGTATTATGATGCGGAAGTGTCATTTAAATACCTGCCCCGTAGGTGTGGCCACGCAGAACAAAGAATTACGGGCGCTATTTACCGGCAAGCCGGAAGATGTGGTAAACTTATTCCATTTCCTGGCCGAAGAACTACGCGAAATAATGGCTGAGTTAGGTTTCCGGACGGTAAACGAAATGGTAGGCCAGGTAGACCGCCTGGAAATGCGGAAGGAATTTGCCAACTGGAAACATAAGTTGGTGGATCTTTCGGCGGTGCTGTATAAGGAACCGGCAGGTCCGGAAGTAGGCATCTATAAGCAGGAAGAGCAGCAGCACGCCTTAGAATCCGTGCTGGATGTAGACCTGATTAAAGTCGCTCAACCCGCATTGGAAAGTGTTGAACCGGTTTCGGATCAATTCTACATCTCCAACACCGACCGTGCCACCGGCACCATGCTGTCTTACGAAATTTCGAAAAAATACAAAGGTGTAGGGTTACCGGCAGGTACCATTCACTATAAATTTACCGGTTCGGCCGGGCAGAGTTTTGGCGCATTCGGGGCACCTGGTCTTAAGTTTGAACTGGAAGGCGAAGCTAATGATTACTTTGGCAAAGGCCTTTCCGGCGCCCAGCTAATTCTGTACCCGCCGAAAACCGCTACCTTTAAAGCCAGCGAAAATATTATTGCAGGAAATGTAGCGTTTTACGGCGCTACTGCCGGCGAAGCTTATATTCGGGGCCAGGCAGGCGAGCGTTTCTGCGTACGTAACTCCGGCGCCAAAGCGGTGGTAGAGGGCGTAGGCGACCACGGCTGCGAGTACATGACAGGTGGTATTGCAGTAATATTAGGCGAAACCGGACGTAACTTTGCGGCGGGTATGAGCGGTGGTATTGCTTATGTATACAACCCTGGCCAACGGTTCCCGCAGCAATGCAATATGGAAATGGTAGAGTTTGATGAAATGGAGGCGGAAGATGTAACTGAACTGAAGCGCTTAATCCAAAACCATTTTGACTTTACGGGCAGCGTAGTGGCCGAAGGTATTCTGGCCAACTGGGACAACGCCTTCAGTCATTTTATTAAAGTAATGCCGAGCGATTACAAAAAGGTATTGCTGAAAAGAAGAGAATTAAAAGAAGTAGGAATTGATAATTTGGAGGCTGTAGTAAATGGGTAAGCCAACAGGGTTTTTAGAATTCGGCCGGGAGTTGCCGAAAAAGCGTGATCCGAAATTACGGATAAACGACTACAATGAACTTTACGAAGAATTCGGGGAAGAAAAAATAGGTACGCAGGCTGCCCGTTGCATGGACTGCGGCGTACCTTTCTGCCACAGCGGTTGCCCGCTGGGTAATATTATCCCGGAATTTAACGATGCCGTTTACGAGCAAAACTGGGAGTTAGCGGCCGAGATTCTTTTCTCGACAAATAATTTTCCGGAATTTACCGGTCGTATTTGCCCCGCTCCCTGCGAAGCAGCCTGCGTGTTGGGTATAAACAAACCGCCGGTAACTATCGAGGAAATTGAGAAGAGCATTGCCGAAGCGGCTTTTGAAAAGGGTTACGTGCGGGCTAAAACCCCCGTATTGCGTACCGGTAAAAAAGTGGCAGTAGTAGGATCCGGTCCCGCCGGTTTAGCTGCAGCGGCCCAATTAAACAGTGCGGGTCATTCGGTTACTGTATTAGAGCGCGCCGACAAAATTGGTGGTTTGTTACGTTATGGTATTCCGGACTTTAAACTGGAGAAATGGGTGGTGGATCGCCGCCTGCAGGTAATGGAAGAAGAAGGCGTGGTATTTATGACCAACGCCAACGTAGGGGAGAATATTAAAGTAACCGACCTGATGCGCTCTTTTGATGCCGTGGTATTAACCGGTGGTTCTACCGTAGCCCGCGATTTACCTATTCCGGGCCGTAACCTGAAAGGCGTGCATTTTGCGATGGATTTTTTAACGCAGCAGAATGGCCGTATCAGTGGTAAAGAATTTGCACCGGAAGAAGAAATCTGGGCGACTGATAAAAATGTGATGGTTATCGGGGGCGGTGATACCGGTTCTGACTGTGTAGGTACCTCTAACCGGCACCGGGCCAAATCGGTATCACAGATTGAAGTACTAGCCAAACCGCCGGGGGATCGCCATTCTTCTACTCCGTGGCCGAACTGGCCGATGCAACTGCGGACTTCTACTTCGCACGAAGAAGGTTGCGAACGCAACTGGGCTATAGTAACAAAAGAATTTATTGGCGACGAAAATGGCCATTTAAAAGCCATAAAAGTAGCCCAAATGGATTTCTGCAGTTCTACGCCCGGCGAAGCGCCTAAGTTCCAGGAAGTGCCGGGCACCGAAAAAGAACTGCCTTGCGAACTGGCTTTATTAGCTATTGGTTTTGTACACCCGCAACACAAAGGCATGCTCGAAGAACTGGGTGTAGAGCTGGACGAACGCGGCAACGTGAAATGTAATGCCAGCTACCAGACCAGCATACCCAAAGTATTTGCCGCCGGCGATATGCGTCGTGGGCAATCGCTGGTAGTTTGGGCTATTTCGGAAGGCCGCGAAGCTGCCCGCGAAGTAGATTTGTTTTTAATGGGTACTACCAAACTCGAAGCCAAAGATGTTTCGATGCTGAATACAACGAGCATTTACGCGTAATACCTAAATATTAAAATTTATAATAAAAAGCTTCCGGCGATAATCCGGAAGCTTTTTTGTTTTAGGGCTTTTAATTATTTAAAGTTCACGAGTAGTCTTATGAAAACTAACTTTTATTTATTGCTCAATTATAATAATGCCATTTTTCATTTACTACCTTCCATAAAGCTAACCTAAAGAGTTGAACAAAGCCAGCGGTCAAAACCAGTCGGCTTCAATACATTTAGTGAAGGCAGCTTGTTAATGCGATTTGGTATAACTTGTATATATTGCCACTTACAGTTAGCCCTTCATATTGGCTGTATAAACGCAAGTGTTGCGTATCTATTATGGTCGGGTTGGGTGCAATATTATGAAAGACAAAAATTATGGACATAGAGAAGTATAATGACCTTATAAAATCCGCAATCAAACTTTTTTGGGATACGAGGAATAGTCAATCTAATGCCCAAAGCGAAATAGACATTAAGGATACAGGAAATAGAAGCGCTGTAACAGGAGGAAAACAATTAGATGGTCTATTAAAATTATTGTATGTGGTAGCAACAGATGTTGGAATACCTTCAAACTGTATTTTTATTAAAGGCAATCAATTACCAGGTTATTTTCGCCCGACGAAAGATTGGGATATGTTAATAATATCACCTACAAATAAATTAATTGCTGTTGTTGAATTAAAATCTCAGGTGGGCTCATTCGGAAACAATTTCAACAACCGAACAGAAGAAGCTTTAGGAAGTGCAATGGACTTGTGGACTGCATTTAAAGAAAAAGCTTTTCCAAATCAGTCGGCACCCTGGTTAGGGTATTTAATGGTAGTTGAAAAATCAGATAAATCTACTTCTCCTGTAAGAATTGCTGAACCTTATTACAAAGTATTTGAGGAATTTAAAAACACTTCTTACTTAGACAGGTATAAGCTTTTTTGTCAAAAGTTAATGTTAGAAAGGCTTTACTCGCAATGCTGTTTGATTTGGGTTACCAATGACCACCAATTTGGAGATGTAGAGGAGAGTATTTCAATTAATACCTTTTTATATTCTTTTATCGGGCATTTAACAGGGCAGCTTCACGAATTTAACAAGTAGATATGAAACGAAAAAGTGGAAGAAAGCATGGGGAAGTATTTACTAACAATAAAGTAGTTGGATATATTTTAAATGAAGTTGGTTATACCTCAGATAAGAATTTACAGAATGTAAGGATCCTTGAACCTGCATCCGGGAAAGGAGCTTTTACCAAGGAAATACTAATTAGGCTCTTTAAATCTTCTATTAAATATAATTTTCCTTTTGAGGATACATTAATAGCGAATGTTCTTTTTGTTGAGGTAGATTTATTAGCCTATCAAGAACTAGTTATTTCAGTTGACAGTATAATTGAATTCTTGACTGGTAAAAATAGTAACGTTAGTTCCAAAGTTTGTATCCAAACAGATTATTTGTCTTATGAATTCAAAACTAAGTTTAACTGCATTGTTGGAAATCCGCCATATATAAGACATGAATTAATACCGGAAGAGAAAAAAAAGGAATATCGAAATAAATTTTCGACGTTTAAATATAGAGCAGATTTATACGTGCCTTTTTTTGAACAATCCCTAACGTTACTAAAGCCTTCTGGCATTTTATCATTTATTTGCTCTAACAGGTGGATTAATAATCAATACGGATCAGAATTAAGAAACTTAATTTCTTCAAAATATAATTTAATCCGGCTTTTAAATATTGAAAGATCTTCTCCCTTTGACGAAGATGTAATTGCGTATCCTTGTATTGCCACAATTGAAAATAGACCAAATGCTGGGGCGGTTTTTATTTGCGAAGTCAATTCAAAAGAAATTGATTTCGATAATATTATTTTTAAAGATACCCTAAGCCCCGTAAACTCATCTTGGCAAAATTTGTTCTTAACTTATAACTTAAATCATAATGCTTTGCTTGGAATTATGGAGCAAAGTTTTGAAATAGGAATTGGTGTTGCAACTGGAGCAGACAAAGTATTTATAAGGAATAAATATGAGCTAGATGAAATTGAAAAAAGCAGGTTACTTCCTTTAATTAAATCTACAGATTTAAAGAATAATAAACTTAATTGGGGCGAGCATTTTGTAATAAACCCTTATGAAAATGAAAAGCTCTGCAACCTAGACGATTATCCTAATCTTAAAAATTATTTGATTAAGCATAAAGCAACGCTGATAAAAAGACATACTGCCCAAAAGGCACCAGATAAATGGTATAAGACTATAGATAAGATAAAGCCAGAACTGCAACACAAGGCAAAAATACTTTTACCTGACTTAACAGGCAATAATATAATCTTTATTGATGAAGGTAAGTTTTATCCTCACCATAACATTTATTATATAACTGGTACCGACATAGCCTCCTTGAAGATATTAGCAAGTATATTAATGTCCGAATTTGTTAAAGAACAGATGTCGCAAATAGGTATTAGAATGAATGGCGGATTACCAAGATTTCAATCCCAAGTCTTAAAAAAGCTTAAAGTCCCCAATATTAAATTTATAAGTTCAGCAGACAAAAATGAGCTTATAAATTCATACGATAATCAGGATTTAAATACTATAAATAAGTTAGTAGAAAAATACTGCACCCAACAAGGTGTTTATGAAATGGAGGCCGAATTGACAAAAACAATAGCTATTCCACAGTTAAACTTGATTGCAAGTTAGCACTTCCATCTTCTAACCCCTACTTCATAAACATGCGGCCGTTATGGTAAAGTATGAAAACCTAAATAACGTAACCCTATGAACACGATATTGGAAAGAATAAGCATTGACGACGAATTGTGTAACGGCAAACCTATCATAAGAGGTTTGCGCATTACCGTCCAGACCGTTCTTGAATTTTTATTGGCTGGAACGAACCAAGAAGAAATCTTACACCAATATCCTGTTTTAGATAAAGAAGATTTAGCAGCATGTAAGCAATTTGCCATTAGATTAGTAGAGCGCAGATATACTTTCTGAGAAATTGTTGCTTGATTCCTCTATCTTATCTGACTAGCACTTCATCAATCAAACCGTAGGCTTTGGCTTCTTCGGCTTTTAGCCAGTAATCCCGGTCGGAGTTGTCGTGTATTTCCTGGTACGTTTTGCCGGTGTGGTGGGCAATAATTTCGTATAGTTCTTTTTTTAGTTTTAATATTTCGCGGGTGCTGATTTCAATGTCCGAGGCCTGGCCCTGGGCGCCACCCAGTGGCTGGTGAATAATGACGCGGGTATGGGGCAGGGCCGAGCGTTTGTCCTGGGCACCGCCGCAGAGTAGCACCGCACCCATCGAGAGCGCTACCCCGGTACAAATAGTGGCCACATCGGGTTTGATAAATTGCATGGTATCGTAAATGCCTAAGCCGGCATACACCGAACCGCCTGGGCTATTTATATACAGCAGAATATCCTTTTTAGCATCCACCGATTCGAGAAAGAGCAGTTGTGCCACAATAATATTCGCAATATTATCGTCTATGGCGGTGCCCAGAAAAACACTTCTATCGGCCATAAGCCGGGAAAAAACATCCACTTCCCGGAAATTTACGGCCCGTTCTTCTATAACCGATCGGGTCATATTCTCGACATGATGCAGGTATTTATCTACGGCCAGGCCATTCTGGTATAAACCGTGTACCGCAAATTGCCGGAAATCTTTTTTATTAAATTCAGAAGTATACATATTGGTTTTTGTAAAAGGGTGAAAGGAAGGCACAAAGATGCCTGACCGGCAAAAAAATGGCCGGGTAATATTTATTAGATAGAATAATACCGAATAGTATTAAGAATTTTCCATAGCAAAGGTAGCCTGTTTGACGGCGTTGATGATGTACTCATAGCCGGTCAGGGAAGCGATTTGTTCTTTAGAGTAGGGG
>JAQBNV010000172.1 GCA_028288395.1 Adhaeribacter sp.
CTTCTCTAATTTTATCACTGAAGCTCGTCTTCATTCCAGGAAAGTCGTTTTTGTTGTTTCGTCACTTCAAATTTCGACTTTCCTGTTCTTTTTTTCAACCCCTTAATTTTAGTTGGGTAGAGTAAAAATTTACTTAAAGTCGGTAAGTAATCTTAGATTAAAAGCAATTGAAATGTACTAATTAAATAATATTACATATTCTATAATATGTTAGGTTTATATACGCTATTTTTTCAATACAAAAGGTACTTTTCTTATAAAGAATCAAATAGTAAATCTTTTTATTAAATATATTATAATATGTACTTAGGAGCATCTTCTCTAATCATTTTATATTAGCTAATATTTTACTACCTGTTGGCTAGCAGGTTTAATTCTTAGATTAGATGCCTTTTCGGGAACGATTTTTCTTTCTAATAATATTCTTCCTTTTTTTAGCTGCTTGTAAAAAAAAAGAAGAACCAACCTATACTATTGCCTTTTCTCAATGTACCGGTGATGACGCCTGGCGCCGGGATATGCTTAGGGGCATGCAGCGCGAACTGGCTTTTTATCCCAATGTTTCGCTGGAATTCCGCGATGCTCTAGGTAACAGTCAGAAACAAATTGACCAGATTAAAGCCTTACTTAAGAGCAACCCCGATCTCCTGATTGTTTCCCCGAACGAGGCGGAACCTATCACGCCTATTATAGAGGAAGTTTACCAGAAAGGAATTCCGGTGGTGGTAGTTGACCGGAAAACAGCATCATCTTTTTACACGGCCTACGTGGGCGGCAATAATTACGAAGTAGGAAAAACTGCCGGTCAGTATATTAGCGCTGCTTTAAAAGGGGAAGGCCGTGTGCTGGAAATAACCGGACTTCCTAAATCTTCACCTACTGTAGAGCGGCACCGGGGTTTTATAGATGCCATTAATAAATTTCCAGGAATAAAGATTATAAAAACCCTGCCGGGTGACTGGGAGAAGAAAGTAGCCAAAGCCCGGTTGCAAACCCTGGACGAAAGCTTGCTGGCCGTTGACCTGGTTTTTGCCCACAACGACGTAATGACCCTGGGTGCTTACGAAATATTTAAAGAAAAAGGGCTCACTGCCAATACTAAATTTGTCGGTATCGATGGGCTAGCCGGGCCATTGGGCGGTATACAACTGGTAAACGATCAGATACTAGACGCGACGATGCTTTACCCGACGGGCGGCGAAGAGGCTATCCGGACGGCCATGCAAATATTGCAGAAGAAGCCATTTAATAAAGAAAACATTTTAAACACTGCAGTAATCGATTCTTCGAATGCGCGGATGATTAAAATGCAGACCGATAAAATTCTGACCCAGCAGGAGGATATTGAGCGGCAGCAGAAACGGAACGAGGAGCAGATTAAGCTTTATAAAAACCAGCGCATCTTTTTGTATGTAATGTCCGGGATGCTGGTGTGTTCAGTGGTTTTGGGTGCTTTAGCTTTGTATTCTTTGGTTGAAAAGAAGAAGATCAACAAAAAGTTGAAGGCAAAAAACCGGGAAATTATACAGCAGCGCAATAAAATTGAGGAAATGGCCGAAGCGGCTCAGGCGGCCACCGAATCTAAATTCCGGTTTTTTACAAATATTTCGCACGAATTCCGGACTCCTCTTACGCTTATATTGGGCCCTATTGAAGGGCTGCTGCACGGCAAAGCCGATCATTTGATGGTAAAGCAAAACCTGAAACTGATCCAAAAAAATGCCCAGCGCTTACTCTGGCTCGTAAACCAATTGCTCGATTTTCGGAAGCTGGAAAGTGGCAACATTCAGGTTAAAGCTACCGAGAACGACCTGATAGCTTTTATCCGGAATATAATGCAGCCGTTTGAGCAGCTAGCTAAAAAAGGAAATATCGATTTTAAACTGGCTACCGGCCTCGCGAATTTACCGGTTTGGTTCGATGCCAACATGATGGATAAGGTGTTTTTTAATCTTTTATCCAATGCCTTTAAGTTTACCAGCGACCATGGCCGGATCCATATTATAATTGATAAGGATTCTGCTCAAAACCGGGTATTTGTAAAGGTAAAAGATTCGGGTATTGGTATGTCGGAGCCGGACGCTGCCCGGGCTTTTGATATTTTTTTCCAAGGTGCCAATGCTGCCCATAAAGGAACTGGATTGGGGCTGTCGCTTTCCAAAGAGTTTATTCAACTGCACCACGGCGACATTTTCGTAACCAGTGAGCCCAACAAAGGTGCTACCTTCACCATTCAATTACTGTTGGGAAGCGATCATTTTAAAGAAGAAGAGAAGGTTGGTGGATTAGTAGCAGCGGGTGAACAATTTAGTAAAAATTTTATAGAAGAGGCTAATCCGGTTTGGGAAATGCCGGCCAACACCGAACCTAAAAAGCACAGTGTGCTGGTTATCGAAGACCACCCGGATTTAAGAAATTTTCTGACGTTTACCCTGCAAACTGGGTATCAGGTTTCGGCGGCGGCCGAAGGCCAGTTAGGTTTAGAAGAAGCTTATGAAAATATACCGAATTTAATTATTTGTGACCTTACCCTACCCGATACCGATGGCTTAGAAGTAGTGGCGGCTCTAAAAGCCGACCTTCGTACTTCCCATATTCCGGTAATTATCTTGACCGCCCGCACGGGCTTAGAGCAACAGGTGGAGGGTATGCAGGTAGGCGCCGATTTATATTTAACCAAACCATTCAGTCCGCAGGTTTTAAAAGAGAGTGTGCGGAGCTTGCTGGTCAACCGGCAACTGGTAAAAGAGCGGTTCGGGGGCGGCGAGGCGCTACATCTGCCACCATCTGCCGGTGCCACTATCTCTAAACTGGATAAAAAATTCCTGGATGATTTTAAACGGATTATTGATACTAAACTCGCCGACCCGGACTTGAGCGTGGATTACCTAAGCCGGGAAATTGGTTTATCCAGAGTGCAGTTATACCGCAAGGTAAAAGCCCTGATTGGTTGTAACGTAAATGACTACATCCAGACCGTGAGGCTTAATAAATCCTGTACCCTTTTGCAGCAGCCCCAGGCTTCTATTGCGGATGTAGCTTTTCAGGTGGGTTTTTCTTCGGCTACTTATTTTTCAACTGCTTTTAAAGGTAAATTCGGCCTTTCGCCCACCGATTACAAAAACCAACATCTGCGTACCGAACCCGTTTAGTTCGGATTAGCAGATCTGGATTCCATTTGATTATTTTACCATATCTGTTGTGAGTCCGTGCCTAACCCTACTGAGTAGAGGTATAATACCATTTCACATTTACTACCTGCCGTAAAGCTGACCTGAAAAGTGAAGCAAACCCGGTAGGTTTTGAAACCTACCGGGTTTAAGTTACCTGCAGGATGGCCGCTTGTTCATGCGGTTTGGTATAAGCCGTTCCGTACAATATCTTCGCCTGAGAAATATAGCTGACT
>JAQBNV010000189.1 GCA_028288395.1 Adhaeribacter sp.
TTTCTCGGGGTTGATAAAAATAAACGACCCGGTAGGTACGGCCATTAAACTGGAAGAATATTTTGAGGTTTTCTCTACCGATTTTTCCCCGGTTTTTCTGGCCCTGGTGCCGTATGCGCTGTATTTATCTATCTTATTAAGTGCCCTGGAAATAATACTGGGCGTAGCGTTGCTGCTTCGCTGGCGTTTGCGGCAGGTGCTGGTCAGTTTGCTGGTAATGATGGTCTTCTTTACCTTCCTTACGTTTTACTCGGCTTATTTTAACAAGGTAACTGATTGCGGTTGTTTTGGCGATGCCATTAAACTGACGCCGTGGCAATCGTTTACGAAAGACGTGGTGCTGCTGGTGATGCTTCTGATTCTGTTATTTACCCAACGGTATTTGCCCCGGGCGCCCCGCGAAACCACCACTACCTGGGCGGTGGCCATTACGTCTGCTATTGCGTTTGGTATAGGCATTTATGCTTACCTGCACGAGCCTTTTATTGATTTTCGGGCTTACAAAGTAGGCAATAATATTCCGGCGCTTATGAAACCCTCGGCCCCGCTTAAATACAAATATATTATGGAGAAAAACGGCGAAACGCAGGAGTTTACCGAATATCCCAAAGACACCACTTTTAAGTTTAAGCAGATGGTAGCCATAAATCCGGAAGCCGGCCCCAAAATAACGGATTTTAATGTCTGGAACGACAACGGCGATTTTACCCAGCAGGTATTTGAAGGAAATAAATTGCTCATTATTGTGCAGGATGTGCGCAAATCGCACCCCGAAAGCTTTAAACAAATAAACGAACTGATTGCCGGTGCGGAAAAATCAGCGCCTACCATCATAGCCCCGGTGGTACTTACATCCAGCAGCAGCCAGGATTTTGATATATTCCGGCACGAAGTAAATTTGGCTGCTCCTTATTATTTTGCCGATGGTACCGTGCTGAAAACCATGATCCGCGCAAATCCAGGTATTATGCTGCTGAAAGACGGCATCGTAGTAGGCAAGTGGCATCATAACGATGTGCCGGACCTGCAAACCCTGCAGGGATTGTTATGAAAATTATTGGCTTTCTGCTAAACCGCCTGGGGCACGGCGTGCTCATTCTGGTAGGCGTGGTGGTGGCTATTTTTTTTCTTTTTAACGTGTTGCCTGGCGATCCAGTGGCTTTGCTGGCCGGCCAACGCAGCGATATCGCTACCCGCGAAGCTATTTCGGCCGAACTGGGCCTGGATAAACCTTTGCCCGAACAACTGCTGTATTACCTGAACGATATTTCGCCGCTCTCGGTGCACGCTGCTACGGCCGCTAACCAGGAGAAATACGGGTACACGCCGCTTTTAAAAGGATCGGAAAAAGTGTTGGCCTGGAAAATGCCTTACCTGCGCCGATCTTTTCAGAGCAACAAAAAAGTTACGGCCATTCTCCTGGATCACCTTACCGGTACGCTGTGGCTGGCTGGCGCCGCCATGCTGATTGCTACCGTTCTGGGTATTTTATTTGGCGTATTAGCGGCTTTAAAACCCCACAGCTTTCTCGACCACCTGCTGGTTTCTACCTCGGTGCTGGGGATTTCGGTGCCTTCCTTTGTGGCGGCCATTATTATTGCCATTACTTTTGGTTTTTACTGGAGCCATATTACCGGCCTGAGCTTAACCGGACAACTCTACGAAATAGACGCCTTTACGGGTAAACACCTTGTGTTACGTAATTTGCTGCTGCCCGCGGTAGCCCTGGGTATCCGGCCGCTGGCCGTTATTACCCAACTTACCCGTAGCTCTATGATCGAAGTGCTTTCGCAGGATTATATCCGGACTGCGCGCGCCAAAGGCTTGCCCGGCTACCGGGTGGTGGTGGGTCATGGCCTGAAAAATGCCTTGAACCCGGTTATAACTGCAGTTTCGGGGTGGCTGGCGTCGTTAATGGCCGGGGCTTTTTTTATCGAATACATTTTCAACTGGAAAGGCATAGGAGCTGTTACCATTCATGCTGTCGAAAACCTCGATTTCCCGGTCGTGATGGGGGCCACTTTGTTTATCTCCTTTTTATTTGTGCTGGTAAATATTTTTGTAGATGTGCTTTACGCCCTCATTGATCCCCGTGTAAAACTGTAACTCTAACTGACCATCAGTGATTTAAATCTCTTTTCAGGTAAAAGAATAGACCATAGATAGCTTAGTATAAATACTTATGGTTCATGCTCCTCTTACTGAAAATGTTATTTCTAACATCCAATCACGAATTAAAACGTTTAATAGTTTACTTAAATGAGCCGACCAATATTTTTAGTGGGTATGCCGGGTGCCGGAAAATCAACGGTAGGCCGTAAACTGGCTGTCGCTTTAGCCAGACCTTTTTTTGATTTAGATGAATATCTGGAAGAAAAAGAAGAGATGCCCATCCGGGAAATATTCCTCAACCGTGGAGAAGCCTATTTTCGTGAAGTTGAAGCCCAGGCATTGCGGGAGTTAACCCGGCAGGCGGCGGGCAGTATAGTAGCTACAGGCGGCGGTGCGCCTTGTTTTCACGATAACCTCGATTTTATGACCCAGCACGGCACCACCATTTATTTGAAAGCACCAGTAGAGGTGCTTGTGGAGCGACTCACGGGGCACGGCCGCGAAACGCGCCCCCTGGTAGCCGATAAGAATAC
>JAQBNV010000213.1 GCA_028288395.1 Adhaeribacter sp.
TCATCTCTAATAGATAACGCTCATCAAAATTATAATTTACCCGGCCAAAATAAGACCGCAGGGCATACTGGTAAGCATCGCCACTGGCAATAGGATTGGCTGCTCCCAGGTTTAAAACCGTTACAGCGTCGCTTACAAAATTTGTTTTGGATGCAAAGAAGGTATTGTACCGGAATGTTTCCTGCTGATAACCGGCTATGGCACTTATATTATGTTTGTCCAGGTTGGTGTTATAATTTAATACGCCGGATAGGTTTTCGAGCCGATTGTTGTAGTCGCGATTTTCAAGCAAATTACTCGTCGCATTAGAATACCAGAAAGTACCGGTTTCAGGATAGAAATAATCTATTTTCCGCGAGAATGCAGAACGCAACTGGTTAATCATATTTAAACCATATTGGGTACGCAGGTTTAAATTCTTTAAGAAATGGATGGTACCGGAAAAATTACCGTAAAATTCCTGGGAAGCAAAATTATTAAAGCCCCCGTTTTCGGCTATGGCTATAGGATTACTGCTACCACCGCCGTAGCCCCAACCACCATTATCGAAGCGCACCGGCGTGAGGGGCGACATGGTCAGGGTAGTAAATATAGCCCCACTGCCGGATTCAGTACCGCTAGCCGGTTGATTCTGCTCCCGATCGATGTAGCTTAAATTAGCGTCCAAATCCAGGAAGCCCATGATTTTATTAGCGGTCAATCTTACCTTGGCATTATTCCGTATCGATTTGTACTGATCGCCAACAATTACGCCCTTCTGATCTTGCCGGCCATAAGATATGTAGTAACCAAAATCAGCAGAGCCACCATTTAGGCTAACATTATGATTCTGCAACGGACCGTAATCTTTAAATAACTCCTTTGTCCAATTGGTATTGGCAAAATAGTTAGGATCAGAGCCATCCCGCGCTTTCTGAATCATTTCAGGTGTGTAGGTCTGCGGTAGGTTTACATTCTTTTGCGCCTCGTTCAGCATTTCCATGTATTCGACGGAACCCAGCATTTTGGGCAAAGAAGCAGGTGTTTGCACCCCCATATACCCATTATAACTAATGGTAGGCTTCTGGTTGAGTTTACCGGTTTTGGTAGTAATCAGAATTACCCCGTTGGCTGCCCGGGAGCCGTAAATAGAGGCTGACGCTGCATCTTTCAGCACCGAAATACTTTCAATATCATCCGGATTAAGCGAGTTAATATCTATGCCCGGAATGCCATCTACTACTATAAAAGGGCCGGACTCATTTGTTGTACCAGTTCCCCGGATGCGAAGCGTAGCACCGGTAGCGCCTGGAAAGCCATCCCCGCTAATAGCCGTGAGGCCAGGTAATAATCCTTGTAAGGCTGTAGAAACAGAGGTAGTCGGCCGGTTCGCAATATCTTCGGCGGTTATCATTTCTACAGCCCCGGTTACGTTTACTTTTTTCTGGGTGGCAAATCCTACCACTACAACTTCACTAAGGCTTTTGGCATCTTCTCGCAAGGTAATATTCAGGACACTTTGGTTCCCAACTGCTATTTCCTGTTTTTCGAACCCAATGTAAGTAAAAATTAAAACCGGTTGGCCGACATCAGGAATAGCCATACTAAATCTTCCATTAACATCGGTAATAGTGCCGTTAGCCGTTCCTTTCAGGGATACAGATACACCTGGCAACGGCTGACCGCCGCCATCTTTTACCTGACCGGTAACTGTATCGTTTTGCTCGCTGCCACTCCGGTTAATTGCCATGGTATGCTTAACAGTAGCTGCCTCAAAACTGTGTGTAAAACCATCTAAAGGCACAATACCCAGCATGGTCAATAACAAAAGACTGCTCCGCCGATGGAAGCTCCTTTTGCTCTTAAAAGTTGGTAATTTTTTATTCATTGCTAAATATTTATTGTTTCTTGGTTATAAAATATAATAATCGAAGGTATTTTAATGATATAAGCAATATTTAATTACCCAGGCAAAATAGCTAAATATAAAGTCTTTCCGCTTCTGGCAGCTATGGATTCCTAATCCACTCTGATTACTGAAGCACCTTTACCCTGAAAAGATTAGAAGTACTTATTAAAAAAACAGCAATTGGTTAAATAAAAAGCAGTTAAATGTGCGCTTACACAACTATATTAGATATGCTGATTTAATAGCCACAGTCATTTACCGGGATTCTAATCCCCTCTTAAAGAATGCTAAAACTATTAATAAATCCCATAACTTATCTAATTTTTTTAAAAAACTCTTTATAATTAAATAAAATAGTTAATTTATTTACAGCAGCTTTTATTATTAAATCTTTTATTATAAAATAGTTTTAATAACCTTGAGAGCTTAAAAAAAGTAATAACCGGCAGTAAAAGTACAGAAGAGTGGGATTTTCCAGAAGGAACGCAGATTATCAAATTATTATCCTGAACTGACATCTCTCCTAAAATATTTTAAAATGATGCTGGTGCTAATTTTTTTGATTTGGAGCTAGCTAAATATTAGTAGATAATATTTTCACCAGGTGAAAAACTGGTCGCAAGCATTTATATTTTTAATTTCGGGCGTTCCGCCTCTTCGGCCAAACTACCGTCCAGAAAATTATGACTAACCGGATTTTTAGGCTGACCAAATCTACTTCACAATTCTACTTCCGAATATTAATCAAATGGGCAGTCGGGACACCGCTCCTTGTAAAGGCAAATATTCTTAACCTACATTCCCGGTTACCTGGAGCGAAAGCTTTATAATTATTACTACTGCTCTGCCAGGGTTCCGGTTAACCAATCCAGGTGATCGGTTCCGATTAAAACTGCGGGGTACTTAAGTAATTCCTGCCAGATATTTTTCAACTGAACCTCATTCTTTTCGGGCATATTCCAGAACCTGATCTGTTGTCCGTTTCTTTGCGCCAGGCTATTCCAGGCCGCTAATTGCCGTAGTTCTTCCGGGGGCATTGCGCCTGCACCTTGCCAGGTAAAATATTTGGCCCAATTGCCACTAACTACCGGGAAAAAGGCAGCGTCTATTTTCTGCGGCAACTCCTCTACTTTACCATCCAGATACACCAGCCGTTGTTTATCAGCCAGTACTAATTCTGATGGATAATTGCCGGTCAAAATAACTTTCAATACGCTGTTGCGGCCTTTATGCTGCGGGCTAAGAAGCAAGTGACGATACCGGTGCAGGACCGGCACCAACTGCTCGTAGGTAGTTTTCCCCTCCGTCTTAAAATCTATGTATAAATATAAGGAACTTCGCCGCCGGTATAGTTTTTTGTGCTGCTTAACTATCTCGTTTACGGGCTTCAGGTACAGCGACTCCAGAGTAACAGCCGGTGATAATTCATCTTTGCTATGACCCACCAGCAAAGCCCCATCGACCAGGAACACGTCGGCCTCTACACTTTTAAAGCCTAGTTGCAATGCGTCCAATAGCGGCCGGCTGCGCCAGTAATCGTTATGGGAATGCCCCTGTTTTAGCGGTTTGGCTAAGGTTGGTAACAGATCCTGACCTACGGCCAAGGTACAAAGCATTAACCACAACCCGGCCGCCAGGAAAAACTTAACCGGTTTGGGTTGAAAAAACCAGCCGGCCAATTGACAGAAACACAAACTTAAATTATTAACCATCAGATTTTGCAGGAAGTAAAAGAAAGGAAAGTAGCGCTGCTAAATAAAGGAAGCCCCAACGAGAATTAAAACAAAACTACGTATTTTAATTTCCGAAACCTCCAGCCGGGTTGTACGCAACAATTTTACTTGGTATAAGCCGGATTAAACCAGCCGAGTGCCAGGCCGTTGGTAAACGTACCATCCGGTAAACGCACCCGGTTTTTCCGGCAGCCTTCCACTTCAAACCCATTATGCAGGTAAAGATTTAGGGCCGGCTGGTTATTACCAAAACACATCAACTCTACCTTTTTTATAGCCGGCATGTTTTCCCGGATTTGGGTCTGCAGTTTATTTAACAACAATTTACCTAAGCCTGCACCCTGGTAGTCGGGGTGAACCACCATGGTAACCTGCTCAAAAACGTGGGCAAAGGTATGTAGGCCCAGGGTATAGCCATGAATCTC
Source organism: Adhaeribacter sp. (assembly GCA_028288395.1). GTDB lineage: Bacteria > Bacteroidota > Bacteroidia > Cytophagales > Hymenobacteraceae > Adhaeribacter. The sequence continues at coordinate 4,047 of JAQBNV010000213.1, forward strand.
ACCTACCAGTAAATTTTTATCAGAGGACGGATGAAGCGCCAGGATGATACCACGGGCCTGACTCTGCGTGACAAAATCCTGAATATAGGCAATATTTATTTCGTCAGCCGACCGGCCTAAACCTCCGGCTAGCGCAACCTGCCGGTATAAATTTAATAAGTACGGAATATCGCCAGTCGATACTGTCCTGAAAACATATTTCGATTGTATAATCTCTTCTTGCATCTGCCTGAATGGTTTGGGCATTTTTATATACGCATTTAATCGAACGCATAAACCAAGTCATATATACACTTGCAGAAATAAAAATTATGCCCCTGCCAAATATGATAATATTCATAATCATACCAGGTGAAACAAACAATACCATTTTAAAAACCGAAAAATACACCTAAATATAATTATTACAACCAATTTACATCACCACCTACAAACCAACACTGTAAACAAATAGGTTAATCAAAATTAAGCTTACATATTTTTATGCAAATATTTGTAAATATTAATACTTGTACATACCTTGCTTTTATTATATAAAAAGCACTTTTATCTTATTTATTCGTGTTAAATATCATAA